>CABXRX010000001.1 GCA_902514745.1 uncultured Pelagibacteraceae bacterium
GACACCCCATAAAATTATTTGTTTTCTATATTTTGGAACAAAGTTAGCAGCTATTAAACCAATTATAATAGCATTATCTGCTGCTAAGATAATATCTATAAATATAATTTGGAGTAGTATTATGCCTTCTTCTATCAAGATAATTAAATAATATTTTAAATTTTGAAAAATTCAATCAAAAGTATAAAAAAAAGGCGGTCAAACTAATGACCGCCTTAATAAAATTATACTTTAGGTTATCTCTGAGCCCAAGTTGGCATTGGGTACTGTAATTTACATGCTGCTAACTCAAATGGATATACTGTGCAGTATTTTCCATTTTGAACCTGCATTAAAATACCTCTAGTCTTTTCGTTTTGACCATCTGCACCAAATTTAATTCCTCTGTAAGGAACTATCAATGACTCAGATGACATATCTAGATTAACTAGCGCCTGTCTGATTTTCTCAGGATCAGTAGATCCTGCGTTATTAATTGCATTAGCTAAAGCCATGAAACCAGTAAACGCTCTTGCAGGGACATCTGAAAGATCTCTTCCACCTGAGTGAGTTTTAAAGATATCATTTACAGTTCCAATCATAGGAATAGTAGTTGCTAAGTCAGTATTAAAAGGTGATCTAGTAATCACACCTTCTGCTTTACTTCCCATAGTAGCTATAAACTTAGGATCTGTGTAACCAGCATTCTGAGCAACTAAAAGTTTAGGATTGTAATCTAGTTCTTTTGCAGTATTTAAAAATAAATAAGCATCAGCTGTATAAGATGAAGGCAATAACACATCTGGGTTTTTTGCTTTCAATCTTTGTACTTCAGAACTTAGAGTAGTTGTTTTTGCTTTATAACTTATTTTTTCAATAACTTTAAAGCCTTGTTCTTTAGCCATCTTATCTTGTGTACCACCACTATCAGATCCCCATAGGGTATCTTCATGAATTATACCAAGAGTATTTAGTTTATTGTTATTTTTTTTGTTAAAGTCATTCATAAACTCAAACATTAATTGAGTAAATTCACCATCATGAGGTGTAACTCTAAAGAAATATTTAAATCCTCTTGTAGTTAACTTAGGAGATGTTGACTCTCCATTAACCCAAGGTATTCCTGCTCTTTCAGAAACTTGGCTAGCTGCACCTGTGACAGATGAGTAGTAAGCTCCAAACATTGCGTGAACTTTGTCAGAATTAAGCATTTTTTCTGTTTCACCAACACCAACATCTGGTTTTCCACCGTGGTCACCAACAACTATTGATATTTTTCCACCGCCTAAACCTTTTAAACCAGCATCTTTTGCTAATGGCATACCTGCAATATTGTGACTATTATTAATAATGTCTAAAGCAGTTTTAACAGCCGCAACTGCATCTTTACCAACTTGAGCAACCGGACCAGTTAACGGATATAGTACTCCAATTTTAACATCTTCTGCGTAACTTGTAACAGGTACAAAAACTAATGATAAAAAAGTGAATACTGTAATAACTAATTTTTTCATTTATTTCCCCTCGTATTTGTTTTTTAAAATAACATTTTAATACTATATGAGAAATCAATTCAATGATTTACTTTTTAAAAACCAGATAATAATCATTATAATTTAGATATGTTTATTTAATATATAATTACCTATATATAGATTATTAAATACTAAAATGACTTCTGAAATTATTCTTCAAGCGATAGTTACTGGATTAATGATGGGCTTGATCTATGCATTAATTGCAGCAGGTTTAAGTTTAATATTTGGATTAATGGAAATAGTTAATTTTGCTCATGGAGAGCATTTAATGTTATCTATGTTTTCATCTTTTTGGCTTTGGTCTTTATTTGGTTTAGATCCACTTTTTTCTATACCTATAACTATTTTGTTAATGGCTTTTTGTGGTGTGCTGACCCACTATTTTTTAATTAGATATATTTTAAAAGCTAAGATGTTGATTCAAATTTGTGCAACTTTTGGATTATCAATTTTTATTAGATCAATTGCGCAATTATTATGGACTCCTGATTTTAGAAATGTTGATAAGCCTTTGTTAGAGGGTCGAATAGAATTAGGTTCAGTTTTTATTGGACAGCCCCAGCTTTATGCAAGTCTTGTTTGTTTAGTTGCTTTTATAGGATTATATTTATTTGTTACCAAAACAGAAACTGGATTAGCTCTGCAAGCGACTGCCCAAGATAGACATGCGGCAGAAGTTTTGGGTATTCCATCAAACAAAATGTTTGCAATTGGATGGGCAATTGGACTTGGTTGTGTGGGTGTAGCAGGTGGAATGATGGCTAACTATTTTTTTATTTTTACCGATGTAGGGATTAATTTTGCTTTATTTGCATTTGTTGCTGTTGCTCTTGGAGGATTTGGAAGCATCATAGGATGTTTGTATGCAGGAATAATAATAGGGTTAGTAGAATCTTTGGGGGGTCTTCTTATAGATCCATCATTTAAACTTTTGTATGTTTTTGTAATTTATTTATTAGTTGTAATTTATAAACCACAAGGCTTATTTGGAAGGTATTAATGGATAAATTGATAGCCGCAAAATCTGAACCACTTTGGAACACCAACAATAAAGTTATATCTATAATTGGTGGTTTAGTTGTTCTCTTATTTGCTTTGCCATTAGTTGGCTTAAATTCTTTTTATCTTCATTTATTTATAATGATTTTTATGCATGCAGTTATGGCTCAATCGTGGAATGTGATAGCAGGTTTTTCTGGCCAAATTAGCTTAGGTCATGGGGCATTTTTTGGTATTGGTGCATACGCAACTTCATTTTTTTATATGGAATACGGCATAACACCCTGGGTAAGTATTTTATTTGGAATGTTTATTTCAGGAGTTTTTGCAGTTTTAATTGGTATTCCAATGTTAAGATTAAGTGGTCACTATTTTGCAATTGCAACATTGTTAATAGGCATAAGTTTTCAAGTAGTTTTCCAAAGATGGGACTTAGTAGGTGCTGCATCTGGATTGTGGGTTACAATGACCCCAGAAGACTCTTGGATAGCTCTTCAATTCCATAGCAGCAAAGTACCATATTATTATATTTTTTTATTTTTTTTCTTAATTTCATTTTTTGCTGTATGGGTTTTAAGTAGATCTAAATTAGGTTACCGACTAAGAGCGGTAAGAGATGATCCACAAGCAGCTTCGAGCTTGTGTATTAACGTTGCAAACTATAAAATCATTGCATATGTCATATCAGCAATGATTATGGCACCAATGGGAAGTTTGTTTGCTCAATATATTTTAATCATTGATCCTGATAGAGTTTTTAACATTGAGATTTCAATTATAGTTTTATTAATAACAGTTCTAGGTGGAATAGGAAACGTTTGGGGTCCTATTATTGGTGCCTCTATACTTATACCAATTTCTGAATATTCAAGAATTTATTTAGGAGGAACTGGGGGTGCAGTTGATTTAATTTTATATGGATTAATTTTAATGATTATTTGCGTGTTTAGACCTAACGGGCTCATCTCTTTCATACCTAAAAATATTTTAGAAAGAAAGAAACAAAGATGACAATATTATCAGTAGAAAATTTGAGTAAGGCTTTTGGAGGAATTAAAGCAAATAATGATATTACATTTAATGTAGATCAAGGAAGTATACTTGGAATTATTGGACCTAATGGTGCAGGTAAATCAACTTTATTTGACCTAATCACAGGTTACACAAAAGCTGATAGTGGGAAGGTAGAATTTTTTGAAAAAAATATTTTTGGTTTAAGTCCGGACAAAATTAGCAATTTAGGAGTAGGTAGAACATTTCAAAAACTCAAACCATTTGCTGATCAAACCTTGCTTGAAAATGTTATGATTGGTGCTTTTGTCAAAGAACAGAATATTAAAAAAGCTAGAGATAAAGCTCTTGAGATTATTGATTTTGTAGATTTGATTGAAAAAAGACATCATTTTGCAAAAGAGCTATCAACTGGGCAAAGAAAAAGATTAGAGATGGCAAGAGCAATGGCAATAGAACCAAAACTACTTTTAATGGATGAAGTAACAGGTGGAGTTGATCAAAAAACAATTCCTGGTTTGGTTGAACTTATAAAAAAACTTAAAAAAACTGGAGTAACTATAATTACTATTGAACATAATATTAATATAATTATGGAAATTTCTGATAATGTTTTAGCTTTAGATCAAGGTAAAAGTATTGCTTTTGGACCCCCAAAGGAGATTCAAAAAAACAAAGAAGTAATAGACTCTTACTTAGGAACTTTCGATGCTGCTTGATATAAAAAATATTGATGTTCTGTATGATGATTTCCAAGTTATTTGGAATGTTTCAATTAACGTAGATAAAGCAGAAATGGTTGCTCTACTTGGTCCCAATGGCTCTGGCAAAAGTACTATTTTAAATACTATAAGTAATTTAGTTGAACATAAAAACGGTACAATAAATTTTGAAAATAATTTAATTTCTAATATTCCAACATATAGAAGAACTGAATTAGGAATCTCACATGTGCTTGAAAGAAGAAGAGTTTTTCCACACTTAACAGTAAAGCAAAATTTATTACTTGGTGCTTGGCACCCAAAAGCAAAAGACGAATTATCTAATTCATTAAAAAAAATATATGAAATTTTTCCAAAATTAGAGACGAGATCAAATCAACTTGCTAAAACAATGTCTGGAGGAGAGCAGCAAATGCTTGCAATTGCAAGAGGCATGATGGGTTTGCCAAAACTATTAATGGTAGATGAACCTTTTTTAGGTTTATCACCTATGGTTATGAAAGATTTAATTAAAATTTTTAAGAATATAGTTAATGAGGGAATATCAATTCTATTTGTTGAACAAAATGTTAGGTTGGCTTTAAGTATGGCTGATAGAGGTTACGTACTTGAGAGTGGAAGATTGGTAATTGATGGAAAATCTGAGGATTTAATTGATAATGAAAAGGTTACAAAAGTTTTTCTAGGAAATTAATTACAAAGCAGCTAAATCGTTATTTAATTTATCTGTGATAAGCATTTTACCAGGACTATGTGTTATACAAAAATCTGGCTTTGAAATTTCCAAAACAGATTGAGGAGTTACACCACACGCCCAAAAAACTGGTATTTCATTATTTTTAAATGCTCTTGGAGCATCACCATACTCAGGTTTCATAATGTTATTAATTCCAATCTCAGCTGGATCTCCTAAGTGAATAGGTGCACCATGAACTGCAGGAAATCTTGAACTTATTTGTATTGATCTAATAGCATCTTTCGAATTTAAAGGCCTCATTGACACAACAAGCTTACCAGAAAACTGTCCAGCAGGTTCACAATCAATTGATGTTTGGTACATTGGAACAATAGTATTATTTTCAATATGTTGAATAGGTATTCCAGCCTCTATTAAAGGAAGTTCAAAAGACATGGAGCAACCCAAAACAAATGTTGTTAAATCATCATTCCAATATTTTTTAATATCATATGGCTCATCTATAAGTTTTCCTTTTTCCCAAATTCTATATTGAGGAACGTCTGTTCTAATATCAATATCTCCCAAATCTTTTAACGAAGGGTCTCCTTTAGTACCAAATCCAATTAAAGGGCACGGTTTAGGATTTTTTTGGCAGAAAGATGCAAAATCCATAGCGTATTTACTTGGAAGTATACAAAGATTACCTTGTACGTATTTGCTAGCAGATCCTGCGGTTTGTTCTGTGTATTTATTTTCTCTTATAACTTTCCTAGCTTCTTTTGGATCTTGAATATCAAGCATAAGATTTAGTATTTAGATTTTTTAGTACCTGCAATAATTTCCTTAAGATCATTATACTCTTCACAGTTACAACTTTCTAATACTTTTAATCTTTCTTTTGCTAAATCAATTCTATTAGTTACAACATAAAGCTCACCCAAATATTCATTAATACCTATATGATTAGGATCTATTTCTAGACCTAAAAGATAATATTTTTCTCCATTTTCATAATCACCAAGTTTACGAGTTGTAAAACCTAAATAATTCAAAGTATCAGGTTGAAGAGGTTTTTTTTTATTTGATTTAATTAATAGTTTTTGTGCTTTCTCATACCTTTTATTTGCTTTTTCAATTTTACCTTTTTTTTCGTATTTTTTAGCAAATTTGATTATATCGACTGCTTTAGCATAGTCTGTCTTTATTTTAGAAGTAGTAGTACTTCCGGTTCCTGCTGAAAAAGAATTTACTGAAAATATAATCAGCAAAATAAAAGTCGTAAAAATTTTTTTAATCATTTTATAAATTTCTCCATTAAGTTTAAAGGTTTTAAAATAAGTTCATTTTCAATTAAATTCTGTTTTATTGATTTAGCTGTAGCTAATGAACTTTTATTATCGCCATGTATGCACACAGAGTCTATTTCACAAGGTATTTGTTTTCCACTGTGACAATTAAGCGACTGATTTTTAACCATAGTTAATACATGTTTTTTAGCTTGTTCTGGATCAGTTATTAATGCGTGTGGTTTTTTTCTTGAAACTAAATTGCCGTCATCTTCATAGTTTCTATCCGCAAAGATTTCACAAGCAATTTTCATATTTAATTTTTTAGCTGCTATTTCCATTTTAGAACCAGTTGGAACCAAATAAATTAAATCTTTACTAATATCATTTATTGCAATTGCCAAAGTAGTTGCCAATTCAATATCCTCACAAGCCATATTATTGAGTGCTCCGTGGGGCTTCATATGTGTTACTTTTTGTCCATGCTGAAGAGAAATTTTTTGCAAAATATCATATTGATCATAAATTAGTTTTTTAATTTCAAAGTCATTTAAGTTCATTCTTTCTCTTCCAAAATTTTCTGGATCATTAAATGAAGGATGAGCACCTATGCTAACACCATTTTTTTTAGAAATTTGAACTACGTCATGCATTGTTGTGACATCACCAGCATGATATCCACAAGCAATATTGGCTGAATTTACTATTTCTAATAAATCTGGATCATACTTGTTTGAATGATGTTTTGATTTTTCACCTAAATCACAATTTATATTAATTTCCATAGTCTTAATTGTTGAAGTATAACATGGCATGATAAAAAATATATCAAATCTTGGTGACGCAGCATTGTATTGTGATTTTGGTACTGAGGTAAATAAAGAAATAAATTCTGAGGTAATTAAATATTTTAATACTATTAAAGAAAAAAATATTGAGGGAGTTAATAATCTCACACCTTCATATAATAAATTAATTATATCTTTCGATCTCAGAGTAACAAAATTTAATGAAATAAAAGATAAGATTGAAAAACTTAATGTTGGAGAAACTTTAAAGAAAGATAATAAAAAATTAGAAATACCAGTTTGTTGTCATGGTTCATTCTCATTAGATATGGAAAGATTAGAGAAAAAATTGAATTTAGCTAGAGATCAAATTATAGAAAATTTTTTTAATACAGAATTTTTCTGCTACATGACAGGATTTATTGCAGGAATGCCTTTTCTAGGAGATTTAGATGAAAATATGAGAGCTCAACGTTTGGAAACGCCAAGAGTAAAAGTTCCTAGGGGATCTGTAGGAATAACAGAACAATTTGCCAATATTTATACATTTGAAAGTCCAGGTGGATGGAACATTATTGGCAACACACCACTTAGAGTATTTGATAGTACAAAAGAAAAAGATCCAAATTTAATAAATCCAGGAGATACAGTTAAATTTAAACAAATATCATTAGAAGAATATAAAAATTACAATGAGTAAAAATTATTTTGAATTAATAAGAGCTGGAGTGAATACAACATTTCAAGATAAGGGAAGAAATAATTTATATCATATTGGTATTCCATTTAGTGGAGTAATGGATAATAGAAATTACTTGTTAGCTAACAGACTCGTTGGTAATAAATTAGAATTACCAGTCATTGAGTTTGCATATCAAGGTCCTTTACTAAAATATAGCGGTGATAAAATTCATATTGCGGTTACTGGAGATGTTATTTTTAAAATAAAAAAAAAAGACTATGAGATAGAGGGAAATTGTTATGAGAGTTATCAATTAGAAGATGGTGATGAGATAGATATTTTGTCTACTAATAAATCTGTTTATGGTTATTTGGCAATAAGTGGTGAGTTTGATCTAAAACTACAATGGGGCAGTTGTTCTATAAATACCAAAGCTAATATTGGATCTAATAATGGTAAAAAATTAGAACACCTGCAAAAAATTAATATTTCTAAAATAAACTTGAACCAAGTAAAAAAAAAAATGAATTATTTAAATTCAAAAGTAGAAAATATAAGAGTCCTTAAAGGAACTAATTTCAATTATTTTTCAGAAGAGGGAAAAAAGATTTTTTTTGAAAAAGAATTTACTGTTTCAAAATTATCCGACAGAATGGGTATGAGGCTAGAAGGAAATAAGATAGAAAATATCGTCAATACCAATATAAAGTCCGAAGGCTTATTAAAAGGTGTTATCCAAGTTCCTGCTGATGGCAACCCTATAATCATGTTATCTGATCACGGTACAATAGGAGGTTATCCAAAAATAGGGGTTGTAGCTAGTGTTGATTACGACAGATTAGTTCAAATTTCATCTGGATCAAAAATAAAATTTAAAGAAATTGAATTATCTGATGCAGAGACTTTATTTAAGTTGTATGAGATGGAAACTCAAAACTTACTCTCACAGATTTAATGAATTTAATTATAAAATTACCAGGGCCTTTATTAGTTTTTTTAGGTGCTTGCTGTCTAAGTTTTGGAGGATTGATTGTTAAATCTTTTGAAGGCGCAACATTATGGCAAATTTTATTCTGGAGATCATTATTTTTTTCACTTACAGTTTTAACATTTCTTATAATCAGTTACAAAAAGAAGACTTTAAAAGTATTTAAAGATTTAGGTATTCCGGGTTTTTTTGGAGGAATTATATTATCTTTTGGTTTCTGCGGTTATGTTTTTGCCATGTATAATACCACAGTTGCAAATACAAATTTTATTATATCCCTTCAAATTTTATTTTTAGCAATATTTGGATATTTTTTTTTAAAAGAGAAAATTTCAGCAATTACCTTAACTTCAATTATATTAGCAATGACAGGAGTTTTATTAATGGTAGGAAATTCATTAACTCCTGGCGAATTATCTGGAAATTTAGCTGCCTTTACTATGCCAATTACTTTTGCGGTATTAATTATTATAGTAAGAAAATTTCCAACAGTAGATATGGTTCCTGCACAATTTGTAGCTGGAGTATGTTGTTGTTTTATTGGATATTTTTTATCAACAAAAATAATGATCTCACCACATGATATCTTTTTAGGATTTGTTGCAGGATTTTTTCAGATTGGTTTAGGATTTATATTTATTACAACAGGAGCACGAACAACATCTTCCGCAATGGTTGGCATAATTATGTTGTCTGAGTCTGTTTTAGGACCTATTTGGGCTTATTTATTTGTAAGTGAGCGACCATCAATGTTTGGATTAATTGGAGGTGCTATTATTATTTTTGCTGTATTAATTCAATTTTATTCACTTTTTAATAATAAGAAAAAAATTGTTTCTCATTGACATCTGTTGATAGTTGATAGATTATTATTTAACGGGAGAGATTACAAATTTTGTAACACCGAAGGAGCAACCGCCCAGGAAACTCTCAGGTAAAAGGACCGTAACATATTAACTCTGGAAAGAGATTAAGTTCTCGCCGAAGGAGCAAAACTCTCAGGCAAATATACAGATGGGTACAGAGAGTTAATGTGGAAATTAAAAAAACATCTTTAAATAAACTTCATCAAGAGAATAAAGCTAAATTTGTAGAATTTGCGGGGTATGAAATGCCTATACAATATAGCAAAGGAATTGTGGAGGAACATAAATTAACTAGATCACATTCAGGAATTTTTGATGTTTCTCATATGGGACAATTATTTATTTATGGTGACAAAACACTCACAGAGGATTTGGAAAAAATTTTTCCTCTAAATTTGAAAAATTTAAATATTAATTCGTCAAAATATACTTTTTTAATGAATGAGGATGCTGGAATTTATGATGACTTGATAATTACAAAATTAGATGAAGGTTATTTAATAATTTTGAATGCAGCCTGTAAAGATAATGATTATAAAATTTTATCTAATCTTCTTGAGAATAAATACAAAATGAATTTGGATGATAAAAGATCCTTAATTGCAATTCAAGGACCTAAGTCTGTGGAAATTTTAGATTCGATAATAAACGGTGTAAGTGAACTTAGTTTTATGATTGGAAATTGGTTTGAATATGAAAATCAAAAAATATTTGTAACTAGATCGGGTTATACAGGAGAGGATGGATTTGAAATATCAATAATCAATGATTTAGCAGAAGAATTTACAAGAAAATTGATGGATAGTGGAGCACAACTTGTAGGACTTGGGGCAAGAGATACCTTGAGATTAGAGGCTGGATTATGTTTATATGGTCATGAATTAGGAGTCGATAAAACTCCAATAGAAGCAAATTTAAAATGGGCAATTTCTAAAGATAGAATTGTAAATGGTGGATTTATAGGATCTGATAAAATTATGAGGCAAATTAGTGAAGGCACAAAACAAATTAGAGTTGGAATAAAACCTGAAGGAAGATTAATAGCCAGGGAAAAAACAAAAATTTTTAATGAGACAGAGCTAGTTATTGGTGAAATTACAAGTGGTACTTTTGGACCAAGTGTTAGCGGACCTGTTGCTATGGGCTATGTTGAAAAAGAATTTTCTAAAAAAGATACTAAAGTATTTTTAGAAGTAAGGGGAAAAAAATATCCAGCGAATATATGTGGATTACCATTTTATAAAAAAAGTTATGTGAAAGGAGCAATTAAATGAGTGAAGTAAAATTTTCAAAAGATCATGAATGGATTTTACCTGATGGAGATGAGGCTACTGTAGGAATTACTAAACATGCTACAGAAATGTTAGGAGATATAGTTTTTGCAGAATTACCTGATAAAGGATCTAATGTTGAAAAAGATGGAACAGCAGGTGTTGTTGAGTCAACTAAGGCTGCTAGCGATGTTTATACCCCTGTAAGTGGTGAGGTTTTAGATATAAACCAAATAATAGTTGATGATCCTTCGAAAATAAATGAAGATCCTGAAGGCTCTGCTTGGTTTTTTAAATTGAAAATGAAAGATGTTTCAGAGTTAGAAAGCCTTATGAATAAAGATGAATATGATAAATTTGCAAAGGAGAACGCTAGCTAATGTTACACAATTCAGAAAAAGATTTTTTAAAAAGACACATTGGACCTTCTGAAGAAGATCAGCAAAAAATGTTAAATGAGTTGAATTACAAATCTTTAGATGATCTTATTAAAAGCACTGTTCCAGAAAAAATACATTATAAAGATGAGCTTACTATTGGTGACTCAAATTCTGAGTATGAAGCATTAAGAAAACTAAGATTAATCTCAAAAAAAAATCAAATATATTCCAATTTTATTGGTATGGGTTACTATGGAACTTATACACCTTATGTAATTTTAAGAAATATTCTTGAAAATCCAGGCTGGTATACAGCCTATACCCCATATCAACCTGAAGTCGCTCAAGGAAGATTAGAAATGCTGTTAAATTTTCAACAAATGATAGTTGATTTTACAGGTATGGATATTGCTAACGCTTCTTTATTAGATGAAGGAACAGCAGCAGCAGAAGCAATGGGACTAAGTCATAGATTAAATAAAAAAGATAGTAATTTAGTTTTCGTTTCAGAAAATTGCCACCC
The DNA here is from genome assembly GCA_902514745.1 of uncultured Pelagibacteraceae bacterium. Taxonomy (GTDB): domain Bacteria; phylum Pseudomonadota; class Alphaproteobacteria; order Pelagibacterales; family Pelagibacteraceae; genus Pelagibacter. Next base: position 11,713 of record CABXRX010000001.1, read on the forward strand.
GCAAACAATTAATGTAATTCAGACAAGAGCAGAACCAATGGGATTAAAAGTTTTAATTGGTAACGAAGATGTATTATTGGATCAGATAAAAGAGGATATTGTCTGTGGAATTTTACAATACCCTGGAACCCTAGGAGATATAAAAGACCCTAGTGAAGCTATAAGCAAAATACATAAAAAAAGTGGAAAAGCAGTTTTGGTTTGTGATTTATTAGCATTAGCGAAGCTTAAAACTCCAAGGGAGTTAGGTGCAGATATTGCGGTCGGTAGCTCACAAAGATTTGGTATTCCAATGGGTTATGGTGGTCCTCACGCTGCATTTTTTGCAACCAAAGACGAATTTAAAAGATCTATGCCAGGAAGAATTATTGGTGTTTCCGTTGATAGACATGGAAATAAAGCATATCGATTATCACTTCAAACTAGGGAGCAACATATTAGAAGAGATAAAGCGACCAGTAATATTTGTACAGCCCAAGCCTTATTGGCGATTGTTTCAGCCGCATATGCAATATATCACGGACCTGAAGGAATTAAAACAATTGCTGAAAGAGTTTCTCAGTTAGCTAAAAATTTTGCTGATAAATTAAAACAATCTGGTTATGAGATCTATTCAGATCATTTTTTTGATACTGTAACCATTGTTACTAAAGAAAAAACTGATCAAATATATAAAAATGCTTTAGATCAAAAAGTTAATATTAGAAGAGTAAATTCAGAAATGCTTTCTGTATCTTTTGATGAAAAAAAAAATGTGTATCGTGCAAATCAGTTATTAAAAATTTTTAATGCTGCTGAATCTATTAAAGAAAACCCAACAGAAAGCTTACCAAATTTACCAGAAAATTTATTAAGAACCTCTAATTATTTAGAGCATCCAGTTTTTAATTCATATCATTCAGAAACAGAAATGCTTAGATATTTAAAAAAATTAGAAGATAAAGATATTGCTCTCAATAGAACAATGATTGCTTTAGGTTCGTGTACTATGAAACTAAATGCAGTTGCCGAAATGATACCCATTTCTTGGAGAGAATTTGCAGAACCACATCCTTTTGTACCAATCGAGCAAATGGATGGATTTAGGACTCTTTTTACAGATTTAAAAAATTGGTTAAGATCTATAACTGGTTTTTCAGGTGTCTCACTTCAACCGAACGCAGGTGCTCAAGGAGAGTACGCTGGATTAATGGTGATAAGAAAATATCATTTAGAAAGAGGCGAAGAAAAAAGAAATATTTGCTTAATTCCAAGTTCAGCACATGGAACTAACCCAGCTAGTGCACAAATGGTGGGTATGAAAGTTGTTGTTGTTGACTGTGATAAAGAGGGAAACGTTGATTTTGAGGATTTAAAGAAAAAAGCTGAGCTGCATTCTGATAATTTAGGAGCTTTAATGGTTACGTATCCCTCTACACATGGAGTATTTGAGGAAAAAATAACAGATATTTGTGACTTAATTCATAAGCATGGTGGTCAAGTATACATGGATGGTGCAAATTTAAATGCACTTGTTGGTATAGCTAAACCCGGTAACTTCGGACCTGACGTATGTCATATTAACTTGCACAAGACATTCTGTATTCCACATGGAGGCGGTGGACCAGGAATGGGACCTATAGCATGTAAAAGACATCTGGAAGTTTTTCTACCAAATCATCCAGTAGTTAAAGATTGTGGACCCGCAACAGGAATAGGAGCAGTTTCAGCGGCGCCATGGGGCAGTTCAAGTATTTTATCAATTTCTTGGATGTATATAAAAATGATGGGATCCCAAGGATTAAAGTTGGCTACACAAATTGCTATATTAAATGCAAATTACATAGCTAATAGATTAAAAAAATATTACCCAATTCTTTACAAAGGTTCAAACGGAAACGTAGCTCATGAATGTATAATTGATATAAGAACAATTAAAAATGAAACAGGAATAACCGAAGAAGATATTGCAAAAAGACTAATTGATTATGGATTTCATGCACCAACAATGTCTTGGCCAGTAGCAGGAACTATGATGATAGAACCAACTGAAAGCGAGAGCTTATCTGAGCTAGATAGATTTTGTGATACTTTAATTAATATTAAATCAGAAATAGATATGATTAAATCTGGTGAATTTGATAAAGTAGACAATCCAATTAAAAATGCTCCTCATACAGATATAGAGCTTGCATCAGACAATTGGGATCATAAATATTCAAGAGAACAGGCCGCTTATCCGGCAAAATTTTTAAAAACAAATAAATTTTGGCCACCAGTTGCAAGGGTTGATAACGTGTATGGAGATAAAAATATTTTTTGTACATGTCCAAGCATGGATGATTTTAAAGAAGATGCAGCATAATTATTAATGAAAATTGCTGTAGTTGGTTCAGGGATATCAGGATTAAGTGCAGCATATTATTTATCTAAAAAACATCATGTAGACCTTTTTGAAAAGGAAGATCATTTCGGAGGACACTCAAATACAATTGATTTATTTTTTGGAGAAAAAAAAGTTTCTGTAGATATTGGTTTCATTGTATTTAATTTTCAAACTTATCCTAACTTAGTTAATTTTTTTAAAGAGAATGACATTCAAATTGAAAAGAGCAATATGTCATTTTCAGTCTCAGTAGATAATACAAATTTTGAATATTGTGGAAAAGGTTTAGCAGGGATTTTTTCTAATAAAATGAATTTATTAAATCTTAATTTTTTAAAAATGTTTTTTGATATGATAAAATTTTACAAAGAAAGCGATAAAATATCTATCTCAAATGAAAAATTAACATTAGGAGAATATCTAAAAATAAATAATTTATCTAAAACATTTGTTAATTTCCATATTATCCCTATGGTTTCAGCAATATGGTCTATGCCACCTTATGAAGCTAGTAAAATGCCAATAACTTTTTTTTTAAAGTTTTTTCAAAATCATGGATTATTTAAATTAAAAAATAGACCTCAGTGGTACACAGTATCCAATAGAAGTAGAACTTACGTGAATAAAATTCTTTCAGAAATAAGTGGTGAATATTTTAAAAATTATAAAGTTACAAAAATTAAAAGAAAATCAAAAGGTCTGGATTTATATTATGGAGGAGAAAGTGATTTTTTTGATTATGACAAGATAGTGATAGCAACTCATGCAGATGATGCTTTAAATATAATAGAAAATCCCTCAAATGATGAAAAAAATATACTCTCTAATTTTAAATATAAGGAAAATGTTGCTTATATACATACTGATGAAAGATGCATGCCAAAAAATAAAAAGGCTTGGTCATCATGGAACTCCTCAATTGATAATAAAAAATTAGAAAATAATTCAATATCTTATTGGCTAAATCTTTTGCAGAATTTAAAATGTGATGAAAATATTTTTTTGACACTAAACCCATATTTTACAATTGATGAAAAAAAAATCTTAAAAAAAGTAAAATTTACTCACCCATATTATGATCAAAAAGCACTAGATGCTCAATTAGACTTAATTAAATTACAAAATAAAAAAGATTTACTTTTCTGTGGAAGTTATTTTGGTTATGGATTTCATGAAGATGGAATAAAATCATCAATTGAAATGTTAAAAAACCTTAATGATTAATTCTTGTATTTATAATGGTTCAGTGATTCACAAACGATTTAAACCAAAGGAGCATTTTTTTAAATATAAAGTGTTCTCTCTGTTAATTGATCTTTCAGAACTGAATGAATTGGACAATAAAATTAGTTTTTTTTCTGTTAACAAATTTAACCTAATTAGTTTCTATGAAAAAGATCATGGTGAACGTGATGGATCATCTATAACAAACTGGGTAAAACATAACTTAAAAAATAAAAATATAAATTTAGAAAACATAAAAATAAAACTCTTATGTTATCCAAGAATATTGGGTTATGTTTTTAATCCATTAAGTGTTTTTTTTGTTTATGATGAAAAAGATAAATTAATTTCTATTTTGTATGAAGTTAAAAATACATTTGGAGAGCAGCATACTTATATATTTACAGTGGATAATGAAAGTAACTTAATTCAAAATAATTGTTCAAAAAAATTTCATGTGTCTCCATTTATTGAAATGGATTGTAAATATTTTTTTAGAATATTAAATCCTTCTGAAAAAATGTCAGTTATTATTGATCAATACGACAAAGAGGGTAAAATTCTTTTTGCATCACAAGATGGAAGAAAGTCAGTCCTAGATTCTAAGCAATTAATAAAATCTTACCTAAAACACCCATTTATGACGTTTAAAATTATTTTAGCGATACATTTTGAAGCGTTTAAATTATGGGTTAAAGGAATTAAATTCATCAAAAAAAAATTCAAAATTAGAAATAAAATAACAATAGAAAATTAATGTTTTTAAATAAAACCGCAGATAAATTGGTTTACAAATTTTTAAACAAAATTAATTACGGCTATCTTGAATTCACAACTTTTGAAGGCCAACTTTTAAAATTTGGAAATCCCAACGAAAAATTAAAAGCAAATATCGTGATAAAAAAAAAAGACTTTAATTATAATTTAATTAGAGGTGGAAGTATTGGTTTTGCAGAAAGCTATATGAGAGGTGAATTTGAAACTAACGATTTATCAAATTTAATTGAAATTACAGCTAGAAATATTCAGATCATTCATAAGTTTTCAGGATTACTTGATTTACCAGTAGTTAACTTTGTTAAAAATAAAATCATTAAAAATACAAAAAGTAGAAGTAAAGAAAATATTGCCAAACATTATGATTTAGGAAATGACTTCTTTTCACTTTGGCTAGATGATACACTTACTTATTCAAGTGCAATATTTGATGATAATTCTAAAAATTTATCTGAGGCTCAAAATAATAAGTATCAAAAATTGATTGATTTAATCAAGCCTAATAATGGTGACAAAGTTTTAGAAATAGGATGTGGATGGGGAGGTTTTGCAGAATACGTAGGAAAAAAATATGATGTAAAACTTGACTGCATCACCATTTCTAAGAAGCAGTACCAGTATGCGAAGGAAAGAATTTTTAAATCTGGTTTAAATGAAAAAGTTAACATTGAAATAAAAGATTATAGAGATCTTCAAGGAAAATATAACTCAATTGCTTCAATAGAAATGATTGAAGCTGTTGGTCAAAATTATTTAGAGGGTTATTTTAAAACAATAAAAAATAATTTGTCTGATGGTGGTAAAGCTGCAATTCAAGCAATTACTATTGATGATAGCTTATTTGATCGATATAAAAATAAACAAGACTTTATTCAAAAGTATATTTTTCCTGGTGGTTTTTTACCAAATAAAAATAGTATTAACCAATATGTTTCAGATAATGGTTTAACTATAAACTCATACATTTCTTATGCGGATCATTATGCTAATACTTTAGCTATATGGAGAAATGAATTTCTAAAAAAGTGGGAAATAATAAAGAGACAAGGTTTTGACTTAACATTTAAAAGAATGTGGGAGTTTTATCTTTCTTATTGTGAAGCAGGTTTTAAGTCAAAAAATATTGACTTGATACAATTTTCAATGCAAAAAAAATAGTAAATAATGGAGTTATTAATGCGACATATAAAAATAATTAAATCAATTTCATTGATAATTTCATTTTTCTTAATTACAAGTTGCTCAATCAATAGTGCCATGAAACCAGAAGATTTTAAAAACAAAGAACCAAGATTAATCATAGAAGAGTATATGACGGGAAATGTTAAGGCTTGGGGTGTTTTGCAAAATAGATCAGGAAAAGTTACAAGACAATTTTCTGCTGATTTGAACGGGACCTGGGATGGAAAACAATTAATTCTTAAAGAGAAATTTAATTGGGATGATGGTGAAGTTCAAAATAGAGAATGGATTATTAATAAAATAGATGAACATAATTATGAGGGCACAGCTGGTGATGTTGTTGGTAAAGCTAAAGGTTATTCTTTTGGACCAGCTTTCAAGTTTGAATATGTTTTATTAGTTCCAGTAAAAGGTAAAGAGATGAAAATTACTTTTGATGACTGGATATTTAAACAAGATGATAGGGTTGCAATTAATAGAGCTACAATGACAAAATTTGGATTTAAGGTAGCTGAGCTTACTGTTGTTTTTGTAAAAGACTAATTTTTTTATATTGTATTTTTAGAGTTAATGATAATCATTATCAAAAAAAATGTGCGATTGATTATCAGTCGCTGACAATTTTATTGTTTTCAGATTTATAAATCATATGATTTTAATATGGAAACTCAAAACTATAGTTGTAAAAAGTGTGGACTAACAGTTACATCAATTTGCTCAAAGTGTGACAGAGTAGTGGATGTAAAAGTTCTTGATAACGGATGCATTGTTCAACAAACGAAGTGTGGTGATTGTGCAAATGTTCCAGTTATTAAAGATGTTTGCTCTCAACAAAAAGCTTAAAATTTATTAATTTTTTTTTTGATATTTGGTCATTTTTCCAATTAAAAGAAAATAGATTTTACTTGGTAAAAGGCTTAAAATTTTAAGTAAAACAGTTAAAGATTTAGGAAAATGTATTTCAAAGATATCTTTATTAATTAATCCATCATAAATTTTTTCAGCTGCATATTCTGGTGTTTTTAAAAATGGCATCTTAAAGTCATTTTTATCTGTCATAGGTGTTTTAATAAATCCGGGTGAGACTAAACAAACACGGACACTGTACCTTTTAAAATCAAAATACAAACTTTCTGCCAAGTTATTTAATGCAGATTTTGATGGTCCATAACCTGTTGAGTTTGGTAATCCTCTATATCCAGCTATAGAAGAAACAATTGTAATAGTACCATTCTTTTTATTTTTAAAATATTCTTCAACAGCCTTGATTGTATTTAAAGTTCCAAAGAAGTTTACTTTAAATACATCTTCTATTTGTTCGACATCTATATCTTTTTCTTTTTTAGGGTTCCAAGTACCAGTTGAAAAAAAACAAATGTCTATATTTTCATACTTATTTTTTATTTCATTGAATACTTCTTGGCATTTTAATTTATTGGTCACATCAAGAGGAAATGCAGAAATATTTTCATGTAGATTTGATATTTCATTTAATAATTCCGTTCTTCTTGCGGATATAGCAACATCCCAGCCTTTGCTCGCAAATTTAAGCGCTAAAGCTTTGCCAATCCCTGTACTACCTCCTGTAATCCAAATAGTTTTTTTTCTCATTTTTTGTTATGTATATCTAACATGTTTAAAAATAAATTTTTAACATTTATATTATTTCTTACCATTACATTCACTGCCTCATTAATTGGTGGTTTAGCTACTATTACTTTTAAAGAACCCTGGTATTCATTACTAAATAAACCAATATTTAATCCACCAGATTGGGTATTCGGCCCTGTTTGGACCGTTTTATATTTAATGATGACATTTTCCATATGGATTTTTTGGCAAACAAAAAAAAGAGATATGAATACTGTTTATATTTATTTTATTCATTTAATATTTAATACAACTTGGAGTGTAGTTTTTTTTGTTTTTCATAATATGGTTTTGGCATTATTAGTATTAATTGCACTAATAGCATTGATAATTATTCTCATTTTAAGATTTAAACGCGTCAAGATGTTGAGTGCATATTTAATGATTCCATATTTACTTTGGTGTTGCTTTGCACTAATTCTCAATACTAACTTAATAATATTAAATTAATTATGGATGATATTGTAGTAATTGGTGGTGGCATAATTGGAGCTGCAACAGCTTATTTTTTATCTAAAGAAGGAAGAAAAGTTAAAGTTATAGAGAGAGATCCAACATATAAAACTGCTTCATTCCCATTGTCATTAGGTGGTTTTAGAAGACAGTTTTTTCAAAGAGAAAATATTTTACTTGGAAAGTTTGCAAGAGAATTTATCTATCAAATTCCCGATTTATTAAAAACTAAAAAAAATCCAAACCCTACTGCAAGTATGGTAACTAATGGATATCTTTTAATGTTTGGTCCAGAACATGCTGAAGAACAATACAGAGCTTTAGAAAATCATAAAGAATGTGATGCAGGTACAAAAAATATTAAAGGATCAGAATTATCAAAAATATTTCCCTATGTTAATAATGAGGGAATTGAAACTGCTACATACACAGATAATAAAAGCGAAGGATGGATCGATCCTTTTATGTTTCATAGTGCACTTAAAAGTAAAGCCATAGAGCTCGGAGCTGAGTTTATAAAAGGTGAAGTTAAAAGTATTTCTGAAATAAAAGCTAAAACAATTGTTTCTGCGGCAGGTTGTTGGACTAAAGAATTACTTGAAGATATTCCTGTTGTTCCACAAAAACATACAGTTTTTAGAGTTAAATGTCCAAATTATATAAAAGAAATGCCATTAACAGGTGATTTAACAACAGGGGTATATTGGCGACCAGAGGGTGGAGAGTATCTAGCCGGTTCACCACTTTCTGTTTTTGATGCTGATGATTTGGAACCAGCGTGGAACGATTTTGAAGAATTGGTATGGCCAGCGCTTGCAAAAAGAATACCTGCTTTTGAAGAATTAAAGTTAACAGGTGGATGGGCAGGATATTATGATTGTAATAAATTAGACAATAACGCTGTTGTTGGTAAACATCCTAAATATGAAAATGTTTACATGGCCTCAGGATTTACAGGACGCGGTTTAATGCAAGCGCCAGGAATTGGACGAGCATTAACTGAACTTATTACTACCGGATCTTACCAGACAATTGATATAAGTGAATTTGCAGTTGAAAGAGTTTTAGGTAAAACTGCTAGACCAGAACCATACGTATTATAATTTAAGTACCACAAAAAGTTTGATATTTTTCTCCAGATATCGGGGCAGGGACTTGGTATTCTTCAATTTCATTCTGATTTTTATAGGGATTTTTTAATATAGCATTAAGCTTGTTCATCTTTTCTAAATTACCTTTGTTGGCTTCTTTTAATGCTTCTTCTACTTTATGATTTCTTGGAATAACAATTGGATTAGTTTTTTTCATTAGTTTAATTTGTTTTTCTTTCGAAGGACTATTTAATTTAGATCTTTTTTTCCATCTATTTAACCATTCTATAAAATTTTTATCCTTATAATCTTTATCGTCTATTTTGATTTCCATTAAATGACAAAAAGTGTTTGTATAATCAACTTTATTTTTTTCCATCCAATTAAATAAATCATTAATTAATTTTTTATCCTCTTTATCTTCTCCAAATAGACCAAGTTTATCTCTCATCATATTTAACCATTTTTCCTCATAAATATTTTGAAAATTATCAATTAAATCAGTTACAATTTTAATTGAAGCATCTTCATTTTTGTCGATGAGTGGAATAAGACATTCAGCGAATCTAGCTAAATTCCACTTTGTAATAGGAGGTTGATTAGAATAAGCATATCTTCCAAATTTATCTATAGAACTAAATACTGTTTTTGGATCATACTGATCCATAAAAGCACATGGTCCATAATCAATCGTTTCTCCAGATATTGCCATATTATCTGTGTTCATTACTCCGTGGATAAATCCTACTCGCATCCAGTTAATTACTAATTGACATTGATTTTCCATTACTAAGTTTAGTAAATCTAAAGCTTTTGTTTTAGATGATTTAATTTGTGGATAATGTCTCTCCACAGTGTAGTCAACTAATGTGTTAAGGTTTTCAATATTTTGTTTTGCAGTGATATATTGAAAAGTTCCAACACGTAAATGACTTGAAGCAACTCTTGTTAAGATCGCTCCTTCCAGTAAATTATCTCTTACAACTTTTTCACCGGTTTTTACTACAGCTAGACTTCTGGTTGTTGGAATGTTTAAGGCATGGATAGCCTCACTAATAACATATTCTCTTAACATTGGACCTAGAACAGCACGACCATCACCGCTTCTTGAAAAAGACGTTCTTCCAGAACCCTTAAATTGAATATCAAATCTATTGGAATTATTGTCTAAATGCTCTCCTAATAAAACAGCTCTGCCGTCTCCAAGCATAGTAAAATGACCAAATTGATGACCTGCATATGCTTGAGCAATTGTATTAGATCCTTCAGGTAATAAATTTCCCGAAAATAACTTGGCTAAATTCATAGTATTAACATTTGAAAAATCTAAATTTAAATCTGTGGCTAGTTCTTCGTTAAATATTACTAATTCAGGGTTATGTACTGGGGTAGGTTTAATGTGTTCTTTAAATATATTCGGTAATTTGGAGTAGGAATTGTCAAAAAACCAATTAATATTTTTTATTTTTTTTGATTTATTCATAAAAAAAGCGATTTATGAAAGTATAAATCGCTTTTTTCTTTGAATGAAGTTTTATTTTTTGTATTTTGCCGCTTCTTCAGAACCACCTGTTGCAGTACCCTTGCTATATGAGTGCGCACCCATTCCTGCAAGCTCTCCGTTTTGAACTATCAAATACTGATTTCTTATTTCTTTTTTTTCAAAGAAACATTCTAAAATTTCTCTTACACCATCAGCATATCTTGTTTGAGCTGAAAGAGACGTACCTGACGTATGGGGTGTCATTCCATGATTAGGCATTGATCTCCAAGGATGATCATTAGGAGCTGGTTGTGGAAACCACACATCTCCTGCATATCCACTTAGTTGACCAGATTTGAGAGCAGCAGCTATAGCATCTTTATCACAGATTTTACCTCTAGCTGTGTTAACAATGTAAGCTCCTTTTTTCATTTTACTAATCATTTTTTCATCAAATAGATGTTCAGTTTCTGGGTGAAGAGGACAGTTAATTGTTACTACATCACAAACTTTAACCATTGACTCAACTGAATCATGAAAAGTTAAATTCAATTCTTTTTCAACTGCTTCTGGTAATCTATGTCTATCAAAGTAGTGAAGATGAGTATCGAATGGTTTCATTTTTCTTAGGGCATCTAAGCCAATTCTTCCTGCAGCAACTGTTCCAATATGCATGCCTTCTACATCATAAGATCGCTGAACTGCATCAGCTATATTCCAACCACCATTATTAACAATAGCATATTGTGTGTGGTAATCTCTAACCATAGAAACAATCATCATAACAATATGTTCCGCGACTGATCTTGAATTACAATAAGTAACTTCTACAACATCAACTTTTCGATCCATTGCTGCCTGTAAATCAACATGGTCAGAACCAATACCTGCCGTGATTGCCATTTTTAAATTTGGAGCTGTTTCCATTTTAGCTCTAGTTAAGTAATATGGAAAAAAAGGTTGAGAAATAACTATATCAGCATCAACTAATTCTTTATCTGCTGTACAACCTTCTCCATCTTTATCTGAAGTTACTACTAACTGATGTCCATTGCTCTCTAAAAATTTTCTCAATCCAAGTTCACCCGAAACACATCCTAATAAATCCCCTGGATTGAAATCCCTACCACTTGGAGATGGTAAAGTCATGCCATCTGGGTATTTTTCTATCTTTGGAAGACTATCTAAAGCATAGCTTTTAGGCATACCATCTTTAGGATCATCATATAAAACACATAATATTTTCATTTTTTATTTCTCTCTTTAATTAATTATTTTAAAATTTAGTTTAACCATATAATCTTTATATAATATATAAAATAATTTAAAATTTATTAGATTAACTTTTCCAATTACTTGGGTAGTTTTTCTTTAAAATAAAACGATTAATAATAATTGCGTAAGCAATTATTATTATTAAACCAAATATAATTGGGTTTAATAAAAAATCATATGAAACAGCACCAAGTATTATAACAATAGGGTTACCACCTGCTGGTGGGTGAGTTACCCCCAGAAGTATCATTACAAAAATACCAAGACCTACAGCAATAGCTATTTGTAAAAATAGATCTACTGGAAGAAATTTTAAAATTAATACTCCAACTATTGATGTTACTAAGTGTCCAAAAAAAACATTTTTAGGTTGTGCAAATGGACTTTCTGGATATCCAAAAAGCAAAACCATAGAAGAACCAAATGATCCAGCCAAAAATAGTCCGTATGGAGTTTCAAAACTTAAAAATGAAAGTGTTCCAATCGTAATTATAGAAAATATTAATGCAAATAGGGCTCTGTTAAAATTTTCTTTTATTATATTAATCATACAAACTTTCTTTTTTTTACCCTTTGATTGATTTTAATACTTTAGATCATTATCTAAATTAATGATTTAATTATTATGCTAGAACTTTAAGGCTTTTGCAAGAGTTTTAATCGGTAGAAGTAAGCATTCTTTTCTGGATAAATTTTTTTTGTTTAAAATTTCTTTGAAATCAAACCAATGTTTTCCCAAATTTACTTTGATATTATTAAATAATTTATCTCCATTTAGGATTAGTGTTTTAATTTCATCTATCTTTTTACCTTTAATTTTTCTTGATAATAAACTGACAGAAGCCTGACAATATACACAAGCTTTACTTTGGTAGCCCACATCTTTAACAATGCTATTCTTAACAATTAAACTTATTTCCATCTCATCACCACATAATGAATTTCTATACTTAGATTTGTGAGTATAATCTTCAATAACTTTATTGTTATCTGTATGGGAAGCAATTTCTAAAATTTTTAAATCCATTATATGTCTTTAATTGATTTTTTGATATCTTATATTCTATAATAATCTAATTAAATATATAAATTTAAAAAAATTTTAAAATTTTAGAAAAAGTAAGAAGTAGATTTATAATGATTAGCTATAAAGAATCTAGAAGGATTTTAAGAAAATCAATAATAAAAATTAAAGATGAAAGAATTAGTAGTATTTATTCTTTAAACAGGGTTACTTCTTTAAATATATATTCTAGTATTAATTATCCTACAGGAGACAATACAGCATGTGATGGTTTTGCTATCAAATCAAGTGATACCAATAATATAAAAAAAAATTTTACACAGAAATTCAAGATTATAGGGTCTATATCAGCAGGTAATAAGCCTTTTAAAAAGAAAATTAGAAAATATGACACAATAGAGATAATGACTGGTAGCATCATTCCAAAAGGTTTTGATACCATTATTCCTATTGAACAAATTATTTTCTATCCAAATAAAAAAAATAAGAAATATATTTTAATAGATAAAAGAATAACTAAATATAATCATGTTAGATTTACTGGATCTGATTTCAAAAAAAAAGAAATAGTTGTAAAAAAAAATACAATTATTCAACCTAATCATATTTTAGCTTTTAAAACATTGGGCATTAAGAATATTACTGTTAAAAAAAAGATTAATATTCTTTTTTTCTCCACTGGAAACGAAATATCTAATAGTGACAATATCCCTGATTGGAAAGTTAGAAATTCAAATAGTCATTATATTAAAAACCTAAATAACAACTTCTTATTTAATTTTAAAGATGGAGGTATTTTAAGGGATCAAGATCAAAAAGTTTTTAAGTCTAAAATAAAGAAAATGTTAAATTCTAATACCGATATAATGGTGACTTCAGGTGCTGTTTCTGCTGGTAAATATGATTTTATTCCTGAAGTTATTAAAAAATTTAAATTATCAAATTATTTTAAAAGTGTAGCAATAAGACCAGGGAAACCCATTTTATTTGCAAAAATTAAAAATAATCAGAAAGCCATTTTTGGATTACCTGGCAACCCAATGTCTTCTGCAGCTTGTTTTAGATTTTTTGTTTATACTTATATTTCGATCATTTTGGGTTTAAATGATGAAAAACCAATTAAAGCTATTTTAAAAAATACTTTTATTAAAAAAAAGAATTTTACTAGATTTGCTAAAAGCAAACTAAACACAACTAATAATGGAAAAATTGAAGTTGAAATTTTAAAAGGACAGGAGTCTTTTAGGATTAAATCGTTCATCAAGTCCAATATTTGGACATTACTGCCTGCTGGTAAGTCTAAATTTAAAAAAGGTGAGATTGTGGATTGTTTTTTTCCTAACCATTCTAACAAAACTTTAATTTAAACAATGTCATTTTTGTTGTAGTTAAATCTATTTACAATTAAACATCCCTTTATGTTTGAAGTTAAAAATCCCAAAATGGCTGTTCCCGTTGTTTTGTTTGCAGGTCTTATATGGTCTTTTGGTCCATTGGTTGTTAGATATATGAATGATCCTCAATTAATTCCATGGCAATATATTTTTGGGAGAGGTCTTACAATATTTATCTTACTAAATTTATATTTATTTTTTGAAGAAGGTAAAAATTTTTATAAAAATTATCTTAGAATTGGCTTATCTGGTCTGTTAGGAGGATCAGGTTTGGGTGTTGCGATGATTTCATTTATGTTTTCTATAACTAATACTAGTGCAGCAATTACTTTATTATGTTTAGCAGCAATGCCATTTTTTACAGCTTTATTAGCTTTTTTATTTTTAAGAGAAAAAATTTCTTTAAATGTTTGGGTGTCGATTATAATTGCGACAGTTGGAATAGGAATAATGGCTGCAGGTAATAGCACAGAGACTTCTTTAATTGGATTTGTTTTTGGGATTACTTCATCAGTGGGCTTCGCTGTTTTTTCTGTATCACTTAGATGGCGTAAAGATACACCAAAGTTCACAACAACTGCGTTTGCAGGGTTATTCTGTGTAGTTTTTGCAACTATAATGATTTTTTATAAAGATTTAAATTTTTTTTCAACAAGTTACAATAGTTCATTATTTTCTTTACATGGAACATTAGTATGTTTGGGTTTGATTTTATACTCAATCGGATCAAAAGCAATTCCAGCCGCAGAGTTAACTTTGTTATCACTTACAGAAGTAATAGGTGGAATTTTTTGGGTTTGGCTACCTTTATTTGGCATCAATGAGATACCAACAACTAACACTATTATAGGTGGTTTTTTTCTTTTTATATCACTTACATATTATAGTTTAGTAATGAGATGGAATAAAAGGTATATCGGATTGAATTAATTTTATGGAAAGGCCAGATTTTTTTTCACTAAAAAATGGGGAGAAAGTTAAACTTCCTTTTTCAGAATCTGAATACGGTCGAAGAGTAAATAATTTAAGAGCTATTATGGATAAAAATAACTTGGATATGGTTATTCTAACTTCAATGCATAACATAGCTTATTATACTGGCTTTATTTATTGTTCATTTGGAAGACCTTATGGATGTATAGTTACTAAAAATAAGATCTCAACAATTTCAGCAAATATTGACGCAAGCCAACCATGGAGAAGATCTCACTGTGACAATGTAATTTATACAGATTGGAAAAGAGACAACTTCTTAAAAGCTATAGTTTCAATTATTGGACGAGATGATCCTCCAAAAAATATTGGACTTGAAAATGACCATGTTACTATAGATATGAGGGAAAAAATTGGTTCTATTTTTACTTTTTCTGTTTTTAACGATGTTTCTAAAGATTTAATGCAACTTAGAATGATAAAATCCAAAGAGGAAATTGAAATTATTAAAAATGGTGCAAGAATAGCTGATCTAGGAGGTGAAGAAATAGTTAAAAATATTAGAGAGGGGAATACAGAGATTGAAATTGCCATAGCTGGACGTGACCGTATGGAACGAGAAATTGTAAAAACATATCCTGAAGCTGAATATATGGATACTTGGGTTTGGTTTCAATCTGGTATTAATACGGATGGTGCGCATAATCCAAAAACTAATAGAAAATTAAATAAAGGAGATATTTTATCACTCAATACTTTTCCAATGATTTCTGGATATTATACGGCATTAGAGAGAACATTATTTTTAAATTATGCTGATGATGAAAGCCTTAAAGCTTGGGAGGCGAATGTTAAAGTTCACAAACGTGGACTAGAGTTAATTAAGCCAGGTATTAAGTGTTCTGATATTTGTCATGAGCTTAATGAATTATTTGCTGAACTTGGATATTTACAATACAGAACATTTGGATACGGGCATTCGTTTGGAGTACTTTCACATTTTTATGGAAGAGAAGCTGGACTAGAGCTTAGAGAAGATATTGACACGATACTTGAAGAAAATATGGTAGTTTCAATGGAACCAATGATCATGATACCAGAAGGAAACCCGGGTGCTGGTGGATATAGAGAGCATGACATATTAGTAATCGGCAAAGATAGTGCAGAGAATATAACAAAATTTCCTTTCGGCCCTGAGCATAATATAATAAAAAACTAATATATTTTATGTCTAATAAAACTATCGTTAATAGTTGGAATGAATGGGATCCTCTAAAGCATGTAATTGTTGGTAGAGCTGATGGCACATGTATACCAGCTCCTGAACCAGCACTTGACGCAAAAGTTCCTGAGGATAGTGACATGAGAGGTCAATTTGGTCCAAGAACAAAAGATACCGTAGATAAAGCAAATCAGTTGTTAGATGATTTTTCTAATATGCTTATAAAAAGAGGAGTTAAAGTAGATCGCCCTAGTCCAATTGATTTTAATCAAAAAACATCTACTCCAGATTGGGAAGCTGAAACAATGTTTGGTTGTATGCCGCCAAGAGATGTTTTGCTAACAGTAGGAAATGAGATGTTAGAGGCTACAATGAGTTACCGTTGTAGATGGTTTGAATATCTTTGCTATCGACCTTTGCTTCAAGAATATTATAATCAAGACCCAAATATGAGACATGAGTCTGCACCAAAACCAAGGTTAACAGATAAAGATTATAGAAAAGATTATTTGTCAGATAAAATTGGCATTCAAAAAAGATTAGAATGGACTGAAGAAAAATTTTTTGTAACTACTGAAGAAGAGCCACTATTTGATGCAGCAGATGTACTTAGATTTGGTAAAGACCTTGTAGTTCAGCATGGTTTTACAACAAATTTAAAGGGGATTGATTGGTTAAAAAGACATTACAAAGATCATAGAGTGCATGCTGTAAATTTTCCAGGTGATCCTTATCCAATTCATATTGATGCAACGTTTACTCCAATTAGAGAAGGATTGATTATAAACAACCCTCAAAGAAGATTACCAAAAGAACAGAGAAAATTATTTGAAGATAATGGATGGGAAATTATTGATAGTGCACAACCTGCTCATAATGAACCACCGCCTTTATGTTATTCATCTACTTGGTTATCAATGAATGTATTAGTTTTAGACCCTAAAACAGTATGTGTTGAAAAAAGTGAAGTATATCAACAAGAGCAATTAGATAAATTAGATATGGAAGT
This sequence comes from uncultured Pelagibacteraceae bacterium, assembly GCA_902514745.1. Classification (GTDB taxonomy): domain Bacteria; phylum Pseudomonadota; class Alphaproteobacteria; order Pelagibacterales; family Pelagibacteraceae; genus Pelagibacter. The sequence goes on from CABXRX010000001.1 coordinate 28,795, forward strand.
TATTCCGGTAGATTTAAGAGATGCTTATGCATTTGGTGGAGGACTTCATTGTTGTACAGCAGATGTTTATAGAGAAGGTACTTTAAGAGATTATTTTCCAAAACAATAATATGGCTAAAATTAAAACGAAAAGAGAGCGGGTAAAATTCGCCTCAGATAATGTTGCTGGTGCGTGTCCTGAAGTTTTGGATGCAATTATTAAAGCAAATGATGGAGACAGTACTCCTTATGGAAATGATCAAATCTCAACTGAGTTACAAGATAAATTTTCAGAAATTTTTGAAAGAGATGTAATCATTTTTCCAACTGCATCAGGCACAGCAGCTAATGCCTTGGCACTATCAACAATGACACCATCATTTGGAAACATTTATTGTCACAAGTTGTCTCATATAAATACAGACGAATGTGGTGCTCCAGAGTTTTATACAGGAGGTGGAAAACTAGTCACATTACAAGGAATTGATGGAAAAATAACAGATAAAGAATTAGATGAAGCTATTGGTGGAAAAGGTATTGTTCATCACACACAACCTTCATCAGTTAGCATTACACAAGTTTGTGAAACTGGAGAAGTTTATCAATTAGATGAAATTAAAAAAATTTCAGATGTCGCTCATAAACATAATCTTAATATGCACATGGATGGAGCAAGGTTTGCTAATGCATTAGTTTCTCTAGATGTAACACCAGCTGAAATGACGTGGAAATCAGGTATTGATGTATTGTCATTTGGGGCAACTAAAAATGGTTGTCTTGCTGCAGAAGCAATAATTTTTTTTAAGAAAGATTTAGTTGGCAATATTGCTTTTTTAATGAAAAGAGCAGGGCACTTATTATCAAAAATGCGTTTTGTTTCAGCTCAATTAGACGCTTATATTTCAAATGATGTCTGGCTTAGAAATGCAAAACATGCAAATAAAATGGGGAAAAAATTAAGCGAAGGATTAGCTTATCATCCAGATATTAAACTTTCATATCCAACGGAAGCTAACGAAGTATTTGCCAAATTTCCAAGAAACATGATCGAACATTTAAATTCTGAAGGTTATAAAATGAATGAAGAAGAGTTAGATGGTAAATCTGTAAGATTAGTTGCTGCTTGGAATACTCAAGAAGATGACGTTGATGGTTTGTTAGAGACTTTAAAAAATTCTAATTAGGATTTTCTTTTAAAAATTCAATATATTTTAAGACTTCCTCAAACTTTTCATCTGGAATATCTTTATAACTAGCTTTAAAATGATCCTTCACACATATAGCAACATGTGCGTAGGAATTTCTGCCTTTAGGATGGTTTGGGTGATCAGGTAGTTGGCCCACCAAATAATCGCCAGCTTCCTGAATAATTTTCCAGAGTTTACTCGCGTTTTCTTTGTTCATACAACTTCAAACTTGATTTATCTCAATCTGCTATAGTCTCTGATATAGTATCCCACATAAACCTATAAGTCATTTATTTATAATAAACCAGATTAAGGCAATTAATTCTAGCATTATTAAAGTTTCAGACATTTTTATAAATTGATAATTATTTTGAATTTATTTTTCATTATTCTTTTTCTGAAACCAAATGATACTTAATAAAAGCAAAACAAATAATGGATAGCCAATTATAAATATAATTATGTTTATTAATTCGTAGGAAATTCCAAAAAATTTTGCCCACTCATTAAGTAAATTTACACACCAATAAAAAATAATATTTATCATAACAAAATTCCTTTTTTTAAGTAAATTAGGCTAGGTAGAAAGGACAAAACCCTAGCCTAATTTATGCGGTGGACAACAAACAAACAAAAAAAACCACCTTATTTAGTAACTGTTACTTATGGAGGAGAAGAAAGGAGTAACAGGCACTTACCTAGTTAACGAAATAAAAAAAAAATATTCCAAATTTTTTTTTATTTTTTTTTACTTAAGATTTGATTTAATTAGCTCTATTTTTGACTCTAATAATTCAATTTTTATTATTAGACTTTCTTTGCTTGAATTATCATCTGATATTGTGTTGATAATCTCTCTCAGGTTTTTAATTTCTAAATTTAGCTCATCTATTTGTTGAGATACTTTAGTATTTACTAAATCATTTTCATCATTTTTAAGACCTCTAAATTGTTCAGTATCATTATTTAAGCCTAAGAATGATGTAGAATTCATTTGAAAGCCTATCGTAAACATAAAGACAGCTGCAATAGGATAAGCAATGAAATTTCTTATAGGATTTTTAAAAATCAAATGAAAAAAACCCGTTTTCACTTTTTCTAAACTTTCATTATTTTTTGCTAAAATTTTTTGAGAATTATCATCTATGCTTGAAACATAATCTTTATAAACATTTGATGTTAAAGATAAATCTTCAAAAACTTTTTTTGCTTCGTCATTTTCGTTTATTAACTTTTCAACATAAGCAATATTAGATGGTTCTACCTGACCATCTACATATGACATAATCAATGCTAAATCTTTATCACTTAATTTATTGCTCATCTTTAAATTTCCTTTTTATACAATCTGCCACTTTTATTCTTGCTCTAGCCAAACTACTCATGACAGTACCTTTCGGTATATCTAATCTATTAGCTATTTCATCATATTTTAAACCTTCAGAAAATAATGTTAATACAGATTTTTGCGTTACATTTTCTAAAGCCGACAAACATCCTTGAGCTATCTCTAGTTTTTTATATTTAGAAATAACTATTTCATTTTCAATCAATTTTTGTTCTGCGCTCATAGTTCTGTATTTGATAGTTTCGTCTATATCTAACGTATCTTTATAGTCTATATTCCCAACATCCTCATTTATTGGAGTTTTTTTTCTTTTTGAGTCAATAAATAGGTTTCTTATTACTCTATAGCTAATTTTTAAAAATTCGGTGTTATTTGCAATATTAGGGTAACTTTTAAGTATTTTTTCAATTGCTGTATGGACCAAATCTTCTGCATCATGTTTATTACCGGACATTGCAGTTGAATATCTTATTAATTCTGGCAGGTTTTTTTCTAATAATTCTCTCATGTAATAAGTCTTATTTTGATTTAGTATATTAGTTTATGAATATTGGAAAATATATCGTTTTAATTATATTTTTTTCATTTTTATCCTCAAAATCTTACACTGAAACAAAAGATAGCACAGGTAATTTCTATCAAGAAATGACCTTACTTGATCAAATTTCAAAGAAACATAATTTAGATTTTTATAAACAAACTGAAATTATGGAGAATACTTTTGATTGTTTAAACAAAGATACAAACCACATAAAAATCATACAAGAAAGCACAAGTCTTTTAAATTTACTAGTAGATATTCTTATTAATTTTCCGGATGGATTCAAATCGGTTGAACATATGGGTGGTAAAAGCACTTTAATTCAAAAAAGAAAAATTGTAAGAATCTTGAATAATATTTCATGGTGTTTTCAAGATTATAAAGAATATATGCCGGGTTATATTGATCTTGTAAGAAAATCTATAAATTCAAACTATATAAATTCTGAAGTTTTATATTCAAAATCTGAAGAAAAAGTTAATTCTCAAAGTATATGGATGAATTACAGCTGGTTTGTTGAGCAAACAGGTGAAGATATTAAAAAAAGTTGGCCTTATGATGAAAAAATTCTAAAAATTATAAAGTCCAATCCAGAAACACAATTACATAATGTAAGAACATATATACAATTTTCTAATTATAGGTTGCAAGATAACTACACTAGAGAAAAAATACTAAAATTAGTTAAACCAATTTTGTATTCAAAAAAAATAAACTTAAATAACAAAAATGAAAAGGAAGATTTTATACTTTTGTCAGAAGATTATTTTGCCTTTCTAATAGCAAGTAAAAAACACAAGGAATGTGTAAAATATTATAATGATAAAATTAAAAGTATTGAATTTGGCTACGAAAAAATAATACAAAAGATAACAGCGTTCAATAATAATATTAATTGTCAAATGAATTCATTAAATTGGGACGAGTCTTTTGCTGGATATGAGGAAAAGATTAAATATTTAGATAATGCTTTATTAAAACATAAATTTGACAAAGATATAGAGATAGAGATTTATAAACAGCTAATTGACTCACTAATTTCTGTTTCAGCTGGACACAGTATTACTGGTTTTTCACAAGAAGAGTTTGAAAAAAAAGTTGCTTATCTTGAAAGGGCTAGGAAAATAAATGAAGATTATATGAAGTCAGAAAGTTTATACAATTATTTATATTCAAACAAAACGATTATTGATCAAGATATATACAACCTAGAAATAAATAAAGCTGAAAAGAATTTAAATGAGTCATTGCTATTAGTGGAAAACTTTAGTTTTGAAGATTATCCATATAAAAATTATAAAGATACATTTGATGACCAAAAAAGAGACTTGGAGGTTAGTTACTTAGAGTCTTTAGCGGCAATATTTGTTCAAACAAAGCGATACTCTGAGGCTATCAGTCTTTATGAGAATATAATAAGATCTTCAGAAAAAATTTTATCAACTTCATTCCAACAAAACCTAAAAATATCTCAACAAAACACAATGGAGGCATTTAAATATAAAGATGCACATTCTCAATTATTAAGAATTTATCTACTTGTGTCAGATATAGAAAAACAAAAATTATATGTAAATAAAATATCTGAATGGTGCAACAAAGATATAAATACATATGATTGCCTATTTTTCTTTCAACAAAAAATGGAGTACGCAAAAAAAACCAAGAATCTTGAAATAATGAACCAAGCTTATGGGGAAATGAAAGGGTATTATGAAAAATTTTCCACCAAAAATATTTATGTGAATTTCATGACCGATACTGAGCTTTTAAAGCACAAAGTATCTCTTTATGCAGTCAAAGAGCTTGAATTTACTAGTGATCCAAAAAAAATAAATAGTAAGGAGCATTTGAATTTAAGAAACCTTCTTTGTAAGGAATTAAAAAAATTTGAAAAAAAAAGTAATAGGATAGAAAAACATTTAGCAAAGACAGTAAAAAATAAGGATTATATCGAGAGAACTTCCTACATAAATGCTGGTTTGTATTTTATGAAACAAGGCTCTAAGTGCAATATTTCAAAATCAGATCAAAAAAAATCATTAAAGTTATTTCAACAAATAACAGAGATAGAAAAAAATAAACTAGATATATGGATGAATTTACCATCTAATTTTTATCAATATGAAGTTAATACTGATTTAATTTCTCAGATAGGTTCTACAATAGCATATTATAAAGATGAGTTTGATACAAAAAAAAATCTTAAAGAATATGATAAATTATTAAGAGAAATATTTTCTTTAACTCAATACGGAAAAAATTTATTTATAACAAATTCAATAAAAAATTCTATAAATAACACTATAAATGAAAATGATGATTTTAAAAAATTAATTTATAAGCGAAATACAATAACCACAAAACTAGATATATTAACTAAAGATATATTAAATTCAGTCAGTTTGTCTGATAAAAAATTTGAGGATAAAAGTAATTTAGAAAAAAAATTAAAAAATATAAATCTAAAAATTTCAAAAGAATTTCCTGAACTCAATAAAAATTTAAAAACTAAATTTTATAAAGTTGAAGATGTTCAAAATAGTTTAAATGATGGAGAGGTTTTTATTGTTTTTGATAGCTTTGATTTTATTTTTGCACATATTATTACTAAAAAAAGTTATGATGTTATTCATCAACCAACTCCGATGGACTATCTTAAAGAAAGTATATATATTTTTAGAAAATTAATTTTTTTAAGTGATAATATTGATGAAATTAAAGATGGTTTAAGTGTATTTTATAATTCAATTTTTAAGAAAATCGAAGATAAAATTGAAGATAATAAAAAAATTATAATAGTAACTGACAAATATACAGAAAATATTCCTTTTGGGATTATATATGATAAAACAAACGAAAAGTATTTATCTGAAAAATATTCTTTATCTTACCAACCTTCTGTTGGTTCATTCGTTGAGTTAAGAAAAAAAACTTTAAATAATAAAATTTCTTTTAAAAGTAATTTCTTAGGAATTGGAAATCCTTTGTTACAAAAAAAAACATTTAAAGACTATATTGTTTCCATAACCGATTTTAATATTACAAGGGGTGGAATTTTAAAAGATAGTTCGATAATTTCTGAAAAATATGAAAATTTACCATATTCAGGTAAAGAGTTAAAAAGTATTTCAAAGTTATTTTCAAACAACAAACTACTTTTATCTAAAAATGCTAACGAAAAAACTCTAAAGGAACTAGATTTAGGAGATTTTGATATAATTTCTTTTGCTACTCATGCAGCTGTATCGGGAGAACTTAGAGATGATTCTGAACCATTTTTAGTATTAACGCCACCAGAAAAGACAAGTTTTACAAATGATGGAATTCTTACTGCATCTGAAATTTCTCAGCTAAACTTGAAAGCTAAATTAGTCATATTATCCGCATGTAATACAGCTTCAAAAGAAAATGAGTATGCACCTGGTTTTTCAGGCCTAGTAGCAGCTTTTTTTAAAGCTGGCGCAGAGAGCATTATAGCTACTCACTGGCCAGTTGCTGATAAAACAACGTCTATAATGCTTGAGGAGACTATAAATAAAACAGTCAGACAAGGAATTGACTTGGATATAGCCCTTCAATTGACAAAAGTGGAGTTCATTCAGGGGAAATATGGAGCGAAATATCAGAACCCAAAATACTGGGCACCCTACGTGGTTATAGGTAATTAAACACTATTTTATTTATAAAAAATTATTGGAATAAAACTTAGAGTCCTTCGTTAGTTAAGTATGAGATTAATTACTAACTATCAACCAAGGAGGTTTAGTGGAAAAAGTAAGAACTGGTGTAGACGTGAGCCGGAGCAGATTAAAAATACACATAGGCCAATCTACACTAGTTCTGAAAACATCACCAACCAAGGTAGAAAAATATTTTTTAGAAGTTTTAGAAATAGAAGTCTTTGTAAATATTTTTTAAACGAAATTAATTTTAGATACAAAAGAAGATTTAAGCAATCAATTAATTTTAGAATTAACTTAAGAGGAAACAAAATCGAGTATTACGGAGGTGGTAAATGAATAATATAAATCTTAAAGAAAAAAATTCTAGTTTATTTACTAATTTTGTTAAAAACGTAATTAATAATCCATCTATTGAAGTTCAAAAAAATTTCATGGACGTAAGTCTTAAAATTGCTCAAACGATAAAAAAAATATGTGAAGAAGAAAAATTAATTTTCGATGTTCCATACAATGGAAAAAAATATTGGGAACATGGTAAAAATTATCAATCATGTTTTGTTGATGGCGGTGTTTTTAGCTCAGTCGAATCTAGCTCAGCACCTTTTGCAATAAGATCCAAAAGTTACATAGTAAAACCCTCTGAAACTTTATCTAATAGAGAAAAATTTGAAGAAACAATTGCGTATATGGGAGACTTATATGATAGTCAAAATAATATCTATGATCTTTCTGAAGACCCATACGAAGATAATCAATTACTAAATAAGAAAAAAGATGCAGCTAGAATTGTTTTTGAAATAGCATGTATAGTTAAACACATATTTGAAAAACAAAAATTTAATTATTGTCTTCTACATGGACCTTTGCAAACACCAGTAATGCCATTTTCAGGACCAGAGTTTCCACAATTTAAAAAAAATGTAGTTCAAAATATTTTGCCTTTTTTAAATTTAAATAAAAAAGAAGAAAAATTAAATGATAGACACTTTATTAATGTATACTTAGAGTCTCTTAAATATTTGTTAAAATCTAAATTTCCAATTTATGGAATAGTAGAAAAAACAAATTCAACTATTTATCTTAGAAATCTTTTATTGAGATCATATAAAAAAGGCAAAATTGCTGAAAATGATTATAATAGAATGGTTTCTACTATTATTCGTTATAAGATTAATGATGGAAGCTTATTTTCTTTAATTCTTGCTGACTCTCAAGCCTTAAAGCCTCTTGAGGTTGAGAAACAAATTCCTTCTAAAGCTTGGGGTGACTGGGATGTTCAAATGAACTCTTTTCCAAAAACTTTTATAGGATATTTAAAAACCAATTCACACCAAGCTCCAATTCGTATTGAAAGTTTAAAAAAATCTGAAAATTTAATGGATGATTACAAATATATTTTAGCATCAAGCAAATTGTTGCCTAATTACGGTTTCCCAGCGGGTTTAGATGTGGTTGATAAAGCTGCCAAAATTCCTGCTTGGCTTGGTAGAGCTGCAAAAAGCTACTACTCAAAATATTACTTAGATTTAGCAATCGAAAGTAAGAACACTAAAAATGTAAGTTCAGCTTTAAAAATGTTGCAAGGCGGTAGAGTCTGGAAAAATAGACCTAGAGCCGGAAAGGTAAAAAAATGAGAAAAATAATAAGTCTTAAACCAAATTTAAATAAGTTAAAATCTAATTTAGTAGAAAACAAGATTAGTGATCCATGGACAAGTATTGGAACAATACTTGGTCAGACAAGTATAGATGATTATTCTTTTCATCTAAAAAAATTTAAAGCAAAAAAAGGTGACATTGTTGCAGCTGAAGCTAAGCAGCCAACCGGTGATGGTAGGGTAATAGATGTAATAGTGTGGGGCAGAATCATGGAAATAATTTCATGTAATGAGTTTTTACCTAACGAAGCTGCAAAAGAATTAACTGAGGGAAATATAGATATCCAAGACACTATACTTCCTTTAACTAAAAATGACGCAATCTGTACAGTAAAGAATTTAGGATACACAACTAACGATCCTAATAAAAAATTATCCTTAATGCCTTTAAACTATCCAGTATATCCTGGCGGTGCAGTTAAATATCCAGCATCAAAAGACCTTGAGTCGTTATTGAACACTGATATGAAAGGTAGAAATCCAATTTTTATCGGAAATTTAGTGGCACGTAAAGATGTCGATGTCCAGGTATCAGCTGACAATATGGTTTCAAGGCATGTTTTAGTAATCGGTATGACAGGTTCTGGAAAATCAGTCTGGGTAAGAAGAGCAGTAAGAGAACTAATGACAAAACAATATCCAATTTTGATTATTGACCCTCATGGAGATAATTTAGGAATAGTTCAAAAAGCAAAGAAACTATTTCCTGACCACAAAATAAAATTATTTTATCCAAAGATTTCAGCATCTGAAAATAATAAAGAAGTTATTTATACTTTAATTGAAAGATTAGGAAATAAATTAACTGAACCACAATATGATTTTTTGAATTGGGTTTTAACCAAAACAGATTATGAAACCGGGACAAGTTTAATTCAATACATCTCAATTTTGATACAAAAATCAAATAAGGCAGCAGAAAATAAGAGAAATAAATCTACAAAGAGCTCAGATGGACCCGGTAATACTGGTGCATCAACTATGGGTGTTGTATCTAGAAGTTTGAGAAAAGTTTATGCAAAGCTTAATGAAATGGAGCAAAGCAATACTAGTAATAGAAATAAATATCCTCATCTAAAGTTTGAGGAATTACCAGATCCTTATTCTCAACCAGAAAAAATTATTCAAAAGTCACAGGTATCAATACTTTATTTAAAAGGTTATGAAAGCTTGCCTTCAAGCACAATTGTTTCTATTCTTTTAGAAAGTTTATTTAACCATCGATCCGCAGGAAATCGAACAATACCACCGTTTTTTACTGTTTTAGAAGAAGCTCAAAACTTCATACCATCAAAATCTGAAGGTCAAGATGGCTACCCATCAGTCTCAACGATCAAGAAAATAGCTACTGAAGGAAGAAAGTTTGGAACAGGACTCATGCTTGTATCACAAAGACCATATAGACTAGATGAAACTGTCTGTGCACAAATGAATTCTTATATCATTCTTAGACTTAAAAATGAGAGAGATCAAAGGTTTGTTAAAAACACCATGGAAAATTGGGATAATGAAGAAGCCAAACAATTACCTAATTTTGCTAACGGTCAAGGTATAGTTTCTGGTCAAATCACAAATCTACCATTAACAGTCCAAATAAAATTCGATGATGATCTTACAAATGAAGATATAGGTGATGAAAATTTCATCGCAGATGTTCAAAATTGGAAAGAAACACCAGAAAATAAGAAAAAGAGAGAATTTTCAAAAGATTTTGATGAGGTTTTTGATGTCGATAAAAGAAAACCGCACTAATGAAAATATCTGTCCATATTGCTTAGGCTTAAAAAAAGTATCTATGCTTAGAGCAATAATAATTTTAGGAAAATATAGACTTGTAAAAGAGATCGAAGAACCATGTGTCTATTGTAATTTAATAAACATTGGTAAATCAGAATTTAAATTTCATAGAAAGAAGACGAATTAATGAAAATTTTTTTTGAGGAATTTGAAATTAAAAATAGTGAACCGGATATTTGTCAATTTCTAGAGGGTATTATTAATAATGATGAAATTGACAAAGATGATAGGTGCACTTTAGAGATAGAAATTTTTTTTGGAAAAAAATATGTAACTGTAAAAGTCTTTGAAAGGATATTAAACTAAATTTGATTATTGAATTTTTAAGACTCAACTTAAATTATATTATCCTTATAATCAAAAATGAAAAAAACTTTTTTTTAACAAATTTAAGACTTAATAAAAACGTTATTAATTGGGATTGTAACTATATGCATTGGATTTCAATCCTTTTCTATCGTTTTTCGCGTTTTTTATTATCTCCCTTGTTGCGTAATTCGATACAAAAAAAAAGGGTTGAAACCATTTCAAATTATAAACTTTTAACACTAAAAAAATCAACTAACCATAGGAGTCCAAATACATGGAAATAAACCGTGTTTGTAAATACTGTCATGTCAGTGCTTACGTAGCATATGATAATTGTAATCCAGTTTATAAAAAAACATTCAAATTTGAAATTAGACCGGGTGAACACAATAGCTTAGTCTGGGATAAGATTATTAATATTTTTCAGAAAAATGGTTATAAAGTGGAGCTCAAATCGTGAAAAGACTTTTGGTATTTATTTTACTACATTTATCTCTTTTTTTTATTGTTTTTGCTTATCAGGCCCAAGCCGAAGAAGAAGAGTGGAAAATAGATAGGTTCAAAAACCTAATATATGCAAGAGTGTATGGTGAAATAATTCATGGAGATACTTTAAATTTTTTTATTCGTTCCAGTGATAATTGTGAAAAAGTTTGGCATAATTTTACATTTTATACTTACGAACAACCCGGAGATATCAATCAATTGTTGCACAAACATATTCCAATTAAAATTAACGAAGAAGAAGTAACCGCATATGTAGATTATATACAGCCGTTTTTATTAGGTTATAGAGTGCTATTATCTTTAGGGTCTTATCCAATAAAAGAATATATCTATGAATTAAATAATTTTTATATTGAGGAAGAAAGATTTGAAGTTCAAATTATTGATGGCATAGATTTTAAAGTTAGTAAATACTTTGACATATCTATAAATCGCTGGAAGCTTGATAAACTTGTTCCATCTATTCTTGAAGCACACAAAAGATGTAAAGAAATTAGCGACTTAGATAGTTAGTGATTTATCTAAATTTGCTATAGTCTGTGATATAGTTTTTTGCATAAATTTATGACTCTATAAGCGAATTGTTATCATTAAAATTTTAATTATACGCATAACTAGTGTGAAGTAGTGTGAGGTCGTGTGAGGTAGGGTGTACCACTAGCACCCCAAATAATCGCCAGCTTCCTGTATGATTTTCCACAGTTTACTTGCGTTTTCTTTATTCATACCATCTCATTTCTCTTTTTTTCTCTTTTGTTTCAAGTAATCCTATAAAATCCTATAATTATAAATATATTTATCAACACTTTATCAAATTTATAATTAATTAAATTTTAAATTATGAAATTAAAAATTAATACACAATTAATATTAGATTTTAGCATAAGTGCATTTTTTGTTCTTTTTAGTATGACAATAATGAAATTTATTATTCCATTGGGATTTACTAGTAAGTTTATATTATTAGGCTCTAAGTTAATTGGCATAATATTTATTATATTACTAATCATATTTTTTATTTCTTGGTATTTTAATAAAAATTTTAAATTCAAAAAAAAAGTTAATTTACCTGAGTTAAAAGATACTATTCTTATAATATTACCATTATCACCTGTAATTGATTATGCATTCATAAATAATGAGTATTTAAACTTAAATGGATATTTTTATCTAATAGGAATAACGTTAATTTTTATATTATTTTTTACTTTTATTTTGCCTATATTATTCAGTTATTTTGCTTCTTTAGAAATGCTTATGTTTGCAGGATTGGCTTTATCATTTGTAATTTTAAATATGGCTAAAATTTCTAGTAACCACAATCCTGGTGATAGTTTTTTAAATAGTTACTTTTTATCTCAAGGAGCATATTTAATTATTTTGTTTGGAGTATTATATTTACTTTATATTCTAAGAAAAGGAATAGCCTATATATCTCTAATTCTTTTTGTAATTTCTGGTATTATATTAAATTCTCTCAATTATTCTTTTAATAATTCAACAAAGATTCAAGAAAAAAAATCAGATCGACTTATTACTTTTTTAAATAATAAAAATAATAAAATAATTAAAAAAAAAAATATTTATGTACTTGTGTACGAGTCTTATGCTAACTTAGAAACTCTTCACCACTATGGATTTGATAATACCGAACAAATCAATTTCTTAAAAAAAAATGGTTTTGAGATTTATCATGGAATATATTCTAATAGTGCTTTATCAGTAGGTACTACATCTAGGATACTTGAAATTGATGGCAAAATATCCCGAGATGGAAGAAATCATACCTCTGGTAATGCTTTCGGTCTCGAAATTTTTAAAGCAAATGGTTATAAAACATCATCAATCTTTAAAAATTCATATTTTTTTCGTTCAACATCAATAGGATGGGATGAATATTATCCAAAAGAAGATGTTACAAAATTGGGTGGCAAAACATTAACAAAAGCTATTTTTGAAGGTCAATTTAGATTTAATATTTTTGACGATAATATTGATTATAAAAATTATCTTAATTTAAAAAAAAATTATTTAAATTCAGCAAAAAAAAATACCTTTTTTTGGACTCAAAATGCTTATCCTGGTCATTCAACGAACTCAGGAAAATGCCGTATAAATGAAAATAAAAAATATTTCGAAGGAATGAAAAAAGCAAATATAGAAATGAAAGAAGATGTTTTAAATATTATAAATAATGACAAAAACTCTATAATTGTACTTTTAGGTGATCATGGACCTCATTTAACTAAGAATTGTAGTATACTAAAAGATTACGAAATTAACGAAATTGACAGATTTGATGTACAAGACAGGTATGGCACATTTTTAAGTATTTATTGGCCAGAGGATATTACAAATATAAATCAAAATATTGTAATAACACAAGATATTTTACCAGCAATATTATCTAATATTACTAATAACAGAAATTTATTTAACGAGTTAAAAGTCGAAAGAAAATTATTTGACAGATTTAAGAGTAATGTTGGTGGAGTAAATGTGTATAATGGCATTATTCAAGGTGGTAAGGATGATGGAAAGCCACTATTTGAAAAAAGATCTTATAATTTAATGAATTAGTTACATCGTTTTTGATTATAATATTTTATTATATTTTTTTTTAAATATTTTTAACACTTTAATGATAAATTAATTTGGTTATTTTTATATCTTGTACCAAGAATAAATAAGTTTTTTGTTTATATAGGTAAGATTATTTTTATTTAAAAGTCTTTGTTTTTTTTCTTTTTTTTAAATAAAACTTTTAGCTTATGCCAATAAATTTTTATTGTTACTCCACCAGCAGCAATGGCACCTATAATTGCTTGAAGTATAATACTACCTGAGCCAGGATCTAAATAAGCATGTGCTTTTGTATTAAAGATTAGAATACTTAAAGATAAAAAAATAAATTTAAAACTCATCTAATCACATTACATAATTTAGTTTAAATTAAAAGCAACATTATAAATTACATTTATCAAATGTTTGATCCAAACATCTCTAATTTGTACTGATCTAAAAAAATTTCAATTCTTATCTAAATTTAGAATGAAAATTACATTGATCCTAAGCAGTCTTTATAAGCCTGTACAATTAAGGTATATCCAGCTTTGTTGAAATGTTTCCAGTCTCGGGGGCCATGAACTGCAATACCATTATTGGTATATTTCAAAATATTTGGTGTAGTATTGCAAACATACCATCCTGCAGTTTGAGCTTCACTTTTTATTAAATCAAGGATTAAATCATGTCTATTAGAGTTAAACTCTTTATCTGTAGTAAAATATTCACTATCATCACTATAACTTTTAACTCGGATCTCCCCTTCAAATAAATAAGAGCTAACGACAGAAGGTAAGTACAAGATTGTGAAGCTTTCTGCCTCTGGCAGAACCCTTTTAATATTTTCTAGAGCTAAGAACAAGATTGATAAACTCTTGTCGAGTTCAATGCTTGATAATTCTGTAGCTGCTGATTGAGGGTAACGGTCAAGTTGTATACCACTTGTTGTTACAGGGTATAGCATCGGTTTGTTAGATGCACTTTTAATAGTTGTATTCATTAAGCGTCGGTATAAAATTTTAGCAACACGTATATTTTCTCTATATGCAAAATCATATATAGGAAAAAAAAAACGCAAATTATATTTTAGTTTATTTACGTCACTGTTTATCTCAACAAGGTTATTATTAAGATCGTTTCCTTCATAGAAAACTAGAGTTACATCATATTTGTCTATCACTGAAGTGTCTAGCTTAGTGTAGGTTGATAATAATGAATAGCATTGTTCAAATTCTACGGATGTGCCAATATTTCCATAACCACTCCTCCCAAATATAAGCTCGCTAGTTGAAATGTTCTGTAGCTTATTAAATATTCCATATTCATTGTCGCCATCTAAAAACTCATCTCCCATTCCTTCACTGTGACTATCTCCAAAAACAAAGTTTGTCTTTTCAAGACTTTCTTGATCATGATGAAATAAAGTTCGATAACAAGGTGAAATTGATCGAGTAACTTGTGAGGGAAGAATTTTTATCAATATTGGAGAATAATAGACAAAAAAGAAATTCACTAGTGTTAGAAGAAACACACTAATTAAAGAAATTATTAGAAAATCGTAAATAATTCTTTTGTTAATCCAACTCATAGCGTTCCTTATAATTTTCTTTAAGTTCTTTGTTTTGTTCGTGTTTATAAAGGATGAAATTTCCAATAGCTAACATATCTATCTCTGTTCCCATGAAGCATTTAAAGGCATCAGTTGGTGAACAAATTATTGGTTCACCACGAACATTAAAAGATGTATTTACAACGATTGGGCAATCAGTTTTATCTTTAAACTTAGATATAACAGCGTGGTAACGAGGGTTAGTATCTGCATGCACTGTTTGTATACGTGCTGAATAATCTACATGAGTAATTGCTGGCACAGAAGAGCGAGGAACATTTAGCTTATCGATACCAAACAGTGCATCTTCTTCACTAGTCATAGAGCGACGTTTATCTTTTATTATGTTTGCTACAAACAGCATATAAGGACTATCCGTATTATGTTCAAACCACTGACTTACATCTTCCCTTAATACACTTGGAGCAAAGGGTCGAAAACTTTCACGGTATTTTACTTTTAGGTTAAGTCGCTTCTGCATGAATGGCGAACGAGGATCAGCAATAATGCTTCGCCCACCTAAAGCTCTTGGACCAAATTCCATACGCCCTTGCATCCAACCAATAGCTTTTTCATCAACTAAAGCTGTAGCAACTTCCTCTATGAGTTCGTTAAGTGAAAGTTTTTTAAATACTGCTCCACAAGCAGCCAGTTCTGACTCAATTTCAGTATCCTTGTATTCAGGACCTAAGTAGGCACCTTTCATATTATCGCGTTGTTTGGATATAATTCGTTCTTTATTGTGGTGTAGATACCAAGTTGATAGAGCAGCACCAAGTGCGCCACCAGCATCACCAGCAGCTGGTTGGATCCATATTTTGTCAAAGATTTTTTCACGCAACAAAAGACCATTTCCAACGCAGTTTAATGCTACGCCACCAGCGAGACATAGATTACGTTCACCTGTTTCTTTAGCTATACCCCTCGCAAGCTCAAGGACTATATCTTCTGTGACTTTCTGAACCGAGGCAGCTAAATCCATCTCACGCTGAGTAAGTTCAGTTTCTGACACACGAGGTCTGCCACCAAATAATGCATCAAACTTTTTATTTGTCATTGTTAAGCCAGTTGCAAAATCGAAATAACTCATGTCTAGCATGAAGCTGCCATCCTTGCTTACTGTAATGAGTTTTTCTCTTATTAAATCTGCATATCGTGGCTTTCCATATGGAGCTAAGCCCATAATTTTGTATTCACCAGAATTGACTTTGAACCCTATGTAATAAGTAAAGGCAGAGTATAGTAGTCCAAGTGAATGAGGAAAGTGGATTTCTTTTACAACCTTTAAGTCTCGCCCATTACCAATAGCAAACGATGTTGTTGTCCATTCACCAACGCCATCAAGTGTAAGTACCGCAGCACTCTCAAAAGGTGATGGGTAATATGCGCTAGCTGCGTGTGATAAATGATGTTCGGAAAACAATAATCGCTCTCGCCAATTAATATTCTCATCAAGTGTTGACTTAAGTTCTTTGATGAGAACTGTTTTCTGAAAGAGTTTGTCTTTTATCCAAATTGGTATTGCTTTAGTGAAGCTCGTAAATCCCTTAGGTGCAAATGCAAGATATGTTTCAAGCAGCCTTTCAAATTTCATAAAGGGCTTCTCGTAAAATACAACATTATCTATTTGGCTTGCAGATATATCAGCCTCTTTCAAACAGTACAGAATTGCATGATGTGGAAATCCATAATCATACTTCTTTCTAGTAAAGCGTTCTTCTTGAGCAGCAGCAATAATTTCACCATTCTTAATTAAGCAAGCTGCGCTATCATGGTAAAAAGCAGAAATTCCCATAATATACATTTCATCAATCCTAGAATAGTGTGTAGATAAAGGGAGCTATAACAGAACCTTGTGCAAGTATTAATAAGCCACCAAGTATTAATAATACAATAATAATAGGCGCTAACCATAATTTTTTTCTAACACGAAGAAATTCCCAAAGTTCTTTTACCAGCCCCATAATTTTTACAGACTAAAATTGTTTCTTAAAGGAGTCAAATCTATTTAAAGTTTTACGATTAATCCAATAAGTTTTCTTTTTTTTTAAACGTAAACGTAACTCATCACGTCCAGAAAGACGCATAAGAATTGCGATAGGTGTAAAAATCCCAAAGAAAATTATTCCCATTATAATTGGATTAACAATTATTCCTAATAAAATTCCAAATTTTATCCATAGTTTATTCAAAGGGAATAAAACATCAGCATTTATGATCGTAATCATCAAGAAAATTCCAGATATTGTACAAAGTATATAAATCATGACTTTGTTGTCTAAGTAGTATGAATAGGAAGACGCTAATAGAAAAATTACAGTAAAGAATAATCCAAATTTACGATTTGAGGGTAGTTTATCTTTAGAAAATTTCATTTAAATTTTATTTTTTTTAGCAAATGAACATTTAAATATCCTAGTAGTAAAGCTTATCTTTTTACAAATATGTATTAGCATTTAATTGGTTACTATATTTATTTTATTTAATCTCTAAAATTTATAAATTCGATAGGCAAACCTATATCAATTGTTTTGATTACAGCTATTGCTTCTTGTAAGTCATCTCTTTTTTTTCCATCAACTCTTAATTCTTCTCCTTGAATTTTGATCTGGATTTTTAGTTTAAGTTTTTTTATATCTCCAATAATTTTTTTTGCATTTTCTTGGCTTATTCCTTCTTTTAATTCACTTACTTGTCGAATTGTTCCACCAGACGCACCTTCAGAATTTTTAACAATCAAAACACGCGGATCTACTTTTCTTCTTATAAGATGAGTTTCTAATAGTTCATTCACTTGTTTAAGTTTTAATTCATCTGAAGCAAGCGTAGTGATAGTTTTATCTTTTCGTTCGATCGAGATATTAAGTCCTTTAAAATCATATCTGTTACTTATTTCTCTCAAACAATTAGCTAGAGCATTATCGAATTCTTGGTAGTTGACTTTACTGATTATATCAAAAGAAGGCATAATTTTTTTATATATTAATATGATAATACATTTTTTATTAAATTAAATTAAATATAGAATAATTATTTGAAAATGAAAAAAATTAAAATTCATATAAGAAACAACCATTGGAAAGAGGGTTTTTTACCTTGTGATATAGAAGGTGAAAAACATAGCACTATCACTAAAGATGAATTTGAAAGAGTACTTAGTCAATATCCAGAAATCAAAAATAAAATTGAATATCTAGTTGATTGGGATGAAGATAATTATGTCTCTTCAATGAAAGAAACAGATATTTTATTAGGTTGGCAATTTCCAACAAATAATATTAGAGAAATCGCACCAAAACTTAAATGGATCCATGTTAGCTCAGCTGGTGTAAATCATTTATCTCCGTTTGATTGGATGAAAGATGATTTAATTTTAACTAATAGTAGTGGAGTACATTCTAAAAAAGCGGGAGAATTTGGTTTAATGAGTATCTTAATGCTTCAAAACCAAATGACAAAAATAATCACTAATCAAAAAAATAAAGAATTTGTTACTTTGCTTAGTAAGCCAATAGAAGGTTTCAAAGTTGTGGTAGTTGGAACAGGTTCTCTTGGAGGTTCGATGATAAAACATATTAACAAGCTTGGAGCTAAAGTTATTGGTGTAAATCGAAAAGGAAATAATGTTGAGGGTTGTTTTAAAGTAATTACTTTTGATAAAATAGATGAAGTATTACATATCGCTGATTTTTTATATCTTGCTGTCCCTGAAACAGAGGAAACCAAAGGATTAATAAATAAAGAAAGATTGGATAGTCTAAAACCTACGTGTGGAATTGTTAATATTGGAAGGCAATCTGTTTTAGATTATGAAGCTTTAAGAATTAAACTAGAAAAGAATGAATTAGCTGGTGCTATTTTAGATGTTTTTTCGCATGAACCTATTCCAAAAAACTCTACCTTTTGGAACACACCAAATTTAATTATTACACCCCATATTTCATCAGATAGCCAAGGCAACTATATTGAGATGGTATTAAAAATATTTTTTAAAAACCTTAAACTCTTTATAGAAAATAAAGAGCTAATTAATCAAATTGACCGAAAATTAGGTTATTAGAATTGAATATAGAGACAATTTGTTTGATTACATTATCAATTTACAAATATAAATTTTGTCTATATGAAAAAAATATTAATTCTTATTACTCTATTATTTAGCTTTAGTGCGACTGCAATAAGTAAAGAAACTACTTTTACTAATGAGATATTTGAAAAATCTCAATTAGATGGAAAAACTGTTGTAATTCATTCATGGAATAAGACTTGCTCGACTTGTGCTAAACAAGTGAAAATATTAGATAAAGCAAAACAAGATTTTAAAGATGTTATTTTTTTGAGTTTTGAACAAACTAAAGATAGAGATATTGCCAAATTTTTAAGCATTGATTACTGGACTACAATTGTCATTTATAGAAACAATAAGGAAATTTCTCGTTCAATTGGCCAAACAAATAAAGAAAAGATTTATTCTCAAATAAATTCATTATAACAATTTTAATACTAAAAGCTTCCAGGTTTGTTTTCTTCAACTACAGGTTCTGTCACAGGTTTAATTGGTTCTTCAATTGGCTCTGTAGATGGATTTAATTCAATACCTGCAGGAGTAATTGATTGAGGCATCGCAACAAACTGTGAATCTGGGTTTTCAACAACAGGTCTAACTCTAGATCTATAAACTCCATAGATACCAATTAGAGAGTGAAAAAATAATAAAAAAATAAAAAATCCATTAGGTCCAACCATACCCATAAAGATAGAGCATAAAAAAGGTCCACCCATTGCTCCCATTCCAAATGTAAACTGTAAACTAGCTCCAGCAGCAACAAATTTTTCTTTTGGAATAAAGTCATTAGTGTGAGCCAAAATCAAAGAGAACATTGGAAGACTACAAAAAGAAAATAAAATTAAAAAAACATAAAACCAAAATTTACTAGTTGCTAATTCACCTGGTAAATACATTTGTCTTGATGATAAAATTGCACAAAGAGCAAAAAAAGCAGCAGCAAAAGTCACAATTATAATTACTTTTCTTCTATCAAACATGTCTGATAGCTTTCCAATTGGCCATTGGGATATCGCACCAGAAATTGCAAGCAAGAATGTAACTAATGAAATTTGAAAAATTGAAAAATTCATTGTTGTTGCGTACACTGCAAGCAATGTAAATAATGCAGACTGTATTGTTCCATAAAAAAATGAACTTACCATTCCAAATGGAGATGAAATAAATACTTCTTGCAAAGACATTTTTGATATTTTTTTAAATGTTGGAGCTTTTCTTTTTGTAAGTAAAATCGGAATTAGTGCCGCTGAAGTAATAACTGAAATTAATATAAAAGGCTCAAAGTTAAGTGGATCATTAAAGTTTAGTAAAAACATTCCTAGTCCCATTGCCCCATATAAGATGACCATATAAACTGACAAAACACTTCCTCTATTTTTATTGCTAGCTCTGTCATTTAACCAGCTTTCAGCAACAGTATAAATTGAAACCATACTAATGCCCGTCAACACTCTTAACAAAAACCAAACAAAAGGACTTACATATACCGCGTGAATTAGCACAACTAGTGAAGCTGTTGATGCAAATGCAGCAAAAACTCTAATATGACCTACTCTAGAAATTATTTGAGGAATAGTTTTGGCACCGATAAAGTAACCAACAAAGTATCCAGACATCATAAAACCAGTTGCAGTTAAACTAAATTCTTCTTTAACAGCTCTAACTCCAAGAAGTGATCCTTGAAATCCATAGGCAAGCATAAGTGCTCCCATACCTAGAAATAAAGCCCATGAATTTTTTAATACTTTTTCCATCTGAATCGCTATCTATTTCTGATTTGTGGCTAAATCAAGTTAATTGTAATTTAAGATTTACGATTTTTTAAGCTTAAGGAATGAATGAATTGCAATCGTTAAAATGATGACCGTTCCGCCTTGAATGGTTTCGATGCTTGGTTGTTCTTTGATTACCATCCATACCCAAAAAGGACCAATAATAGTCTCTAATAAAAAGAATAAATTAACCTCCTCAGCAGGAATAAATCTTGGAGCAATAGTCACCAATACAAAAGGAATAGCAACACACATTACACACATTAAAGGGACAATTATTAAGTCTGTACCTATTAAAGAAAAACTATCTACGAAAAAAAAAGCAAAAATTGCTACACAAAGTTTACCAATTACTGCAGAGGGTACTAAGTCTCTATTTTTAGCAAATCTTGCAATAACAGCATTGCAAGCAAGTCCAAACGCAGTAATTATACCAAATAAATCCCCATAAAAATTACCCATCTCAATTGAGTCATAAAAAATGTAAGTAACAGAAATTAAAGTTACAATTATAGCAACCCAAGTTTTATGATCCGGCACTTCTTTTAGAAAGATGCTGCCCAATATAGCTGATAACATTGGGGCCATTGCAATCATCACTAAAGTATTCGCAACATTAGTATTTTGGATAGAAATTAAAAAAGTAATATTACAGATAGAAAAACTTATGACATAAAAAATACCAGGATATCCAATATTTACCAAAGCTTTTAATAAATTATTTTTATAAAAAAAAATAAGTCCTATAAGGACAACCACAAAAGGAATTGCACCTCTATAAAAAAGCATTCCCCAAGTTTCAATATTAGAAAGCCTAATAAAGATAGAGTCAGGAGTAATTAGCATGACAGCAATAAATGCTAATAAAGATCCTTTGTGTTGGTTTGATAAATTCTTCATGCTTTTAATTCTTTCCAAAAAGTTTTTGCAAGATTAATTCCAGACAAATCATATAGTGTTTTTAATCCAGTAGGGGAAGTTACGTTAATATCTCCATTTAATTTTTGATCAATAAAATCAATACCAGCAAAAAAAATATTTTCTTTTTTAAGATCTTTAGCAATTAATTTTGAAATTTTTTTTTCTTTAGCTGATAAATTACTATTAATCGGTTTTGCACCCTTACTCATATTACTTAGAAAAGAACCTTGCTTTGGAATTCTTGATATCACACCACAAACTTTACCATTAATAATAAATACTCTTTTATCTCCTTTACTGATCTTAGGTAAAAATTTTTGACACATAATATGATCGTGTTTTTTGATAAATTGGTAAATTAATTTTGAATTAAATTTATTTAATAGATGAATATCATTCCCACTATAACTATGAATGGGTTTTAAAATTACTTTTTTATTTTTTTTAAAAAATTTTTTAATTTCACTAATATTTTTAGTAAAAATAGTGTTTGGCATATATTTTTGATATCTAACAGAATATAGTTTTTCAGATATATTTCTTATTGAGGTGGGGTTATTTACAATCTTAACTTTGTTTTTAATAGCATCTAAGATGTAGGTTGTTGAGATATATTCAAGATTAAATGGAGGATCTTGTCGTATAAGGATAAATTTACATTTAATAAGTTCTAATTTTTGTTTTTTTAAAATTTTATAGAATTTTTTATTTTCATAATTAAATTTGATAAAAAATCCTGAGGCAATTACTTTTGAATTTATTACTGATAAGTCTTTTGGATCATAATAAAATATCTTGTAATTTTTGCTTTGGATTTCATGGGCAAGAAAAACACTAGTATCTGTTATAGGGTTTAATTTAGAAGGGTTATTTCCTTGAACAGCTACAATTTTATTTATCATATAATTCACTTAAATCTTCAATTTTAGAAAATTTATTGATCATATGATCTGCGTTAGTTAATCTATTATCAATTACTTTTTGTAAATGATTTAAAAATAAAGTTTCATTTTTTCCACGCTTATTAAGTATATCCCTTTTTTCTAATCCTTTTTTAGACAAATCTAATAATGTACTGGCCCAATAGAGTAGATCTTTACCCATCAGTTGAGTGTTAAATCCTTTTTCTGGAGATTCAAGATATGCGTTAATAATTTTACTTTTGTCCCATTTTGAAATTATTTCATAAACTTCATCTAGATTTCCGTACAACATACCAATAAAAAATGCAGGTCCAGAACATAAGCAATCCCAACCACAAGTATCCATTGAACGAAGTTCAATATATTTTTTTAATCTATTTTCAGTAAAAATTGTACTTAAGTGAGTTGTTAAATCGTTCTCAGTCGGCGGTTTATTTCCTATTTTATCAATCTTACCTTCCATGAAGTTTTTAAAAGTAAATTTTCTTCCAGAAACATAAGCACCTTCATGTTGTATAAATAAAATTGGAAAATTAATTATAAATTCAGCATATTTTTCAAAGTCTAATTCTTCAAAAAATATTTTAGGAAGACCACCTCGTGATGTGTTTTGCCAAACTTTCGATCTATAAGATAAATACTTACTTTTTTTCTTTTCAACTATTGCCGAGTTTGCAAACATAGCAATTGAAATAGGAACTATTGAATTTACAATCTTAAATTTTTTTATGAAGTCCTCTTCAGAATTGTAATCTATATTTAATTGAGTTCCGCATGTTCGATACATCATATCTAAACTTAGTTCACCTCCAAGAGGCATATCTTTAGTCATTAATTCGTATCGTTGTTTTGGGTTATTAGGAATTTCTTCTAATTTAGAGATAGGATCAAACCCAGCACTTACAATATTTATATCTAATTTTTGAGTAACTTGTCTTAATTCAAAAAGATAATCTTGCGACTCTGCGCAAGCTTCATGAATGTGATTGAGCTTATCTCCCGATAATTCTATCTGGTTTCCAGGTTCAAGAGTAATGTTCTTACCTCCCTTGGTTAATCCAATAATATTTTTATTTTCTAAAATTGGGTTCCAGCCAAATTCTAAAAGTGCTGAAAACATTTGTTTTATTTTTGAATAATCTATTCTCTTATGATTTTTATTATCAAAAAGAAATTTTTCATGTTCAATTCCAATTCTGAAGTCTTTTTTTTCTTTTATTCCAGATTTGAAATAATTTATTATTTGTTCTTTAGAGGTTATCATTATTCTTTAAATAATATCTTATTTTATAATTTAAAGATAATAATAAGGTTTTTTAGAAAAAATTTTTTGAACCATAGGGTAAAAATCTTCTAAAGTCATACTTTTATAATTTGGATCAAAAGAAGTTTGATCATAATTTTCACAAAAATTAATTGTGTCTTGATAATACTTATGGTCTTTAAATTTATCTCTAGCATTTCTATCTCCACCTAAATGATGAGCGCTATAGTAAGTTTGAAAAAGACCATGATGTTTAATTATCCAATAAGTTCTCTCTGAAACATAAGGTTTTAGAATTGATGCTGCATACTGCGAATGGTTCATTGGGGCTAAATCATCGCCAATGTCGTGTAATAATGTGGCAACAACCATTTCCTCACTTTCACCATTTTTATATGCTCTGGTTGCAGCCTGTAAAGAATGTTCCAATCTTGTAATCTGATACCCTTCAAGAGTTGTTGTTTGATCTGCTAAATATTTTAAAATTCTATCAGCTGTTTTTCTTTCAAAATCTTTTTCATATTTTTCTAACAATTGATAGTCTTCTTTGGTACCATTTTTCATTTCTGTAAAACTTACTTTTTTCATTTTTTAATTATTTGAAGCTGTGTTTAATAAAGATAATTGAGTAATTTTGTTATCACCTAATTCATCAATAGGTTTCACAGGATAATCTCCAGTAAAATAATGATCAGTAAGCTGTGGGTAAGTGTCATTTCTTTTGTTAAAACCAATCGCTTTATATAACCCATTAAGAGATAAGAATTTTAAAGATTTTGCTCCAATATACTCGCAAATTTCTTCATTTGTTTTGTTAGCCGCTAACAATTCTTTTTTAGTTGGTGTATCAACTCCGTAAAAATCTGGATATCTTATTTCAGGACAAGCAATTTTAAGATGCACTTCCTTAGCGCCTGCATCATATAACATCTTAATAATTTTGTGTGAAGTTGTCCCTCTAACAAGTGAGTCGTCGATTAAAATAATCTTTTTATTTTTAATTGTACTTTGATTAGCATTTAATTTTAACTTCACTCCCAAACTTCTAATTTTTTGACTTGGTTCAATAAATGTTCTTCCTACGTAATGATTTCTTATCAAGCCATGTTCATAATTCATTTTTAAGTGTTGAGCAAAACCAAGAGCTGCTGCGTTACCACTATCAGGAACAGGAACAACGATATCTGCCTCAACATCATTTTCTTTAGCAAGTTCAACTCCAATATTTTTTCTGTGTTCATAAGCTGTTTTGTTTTCAAGAATACTGTCAGGTCTTGCAAAATAAATATACTCAAACACGCAAGGCCTTACCTTTTTGAGAGGAAAAGGTTTGATACTTTTTAATTTATCATTTTCAATTAAAACAATTTCTCCATTTTCAACATCTCTTTCAAATTTAGCACCAATAATATCTAACGCGCAAGTTTCTGAAGCAAGAACATAACTTTTACCTAGTTTACCAATTACTAGTGGTCTAATACCATAAGGATCTCTTACTCCAATCAATGAATTTTGTGTTAACATAACTAAAGCATACCCACCTTGAATTTGAAATATAGCATCAACTACTTTATCAATTGTTTTAGTTCTCTTTGATTTTGCAATTAATTGAACAATTGTTTCAGTATCAGAAGTTGAGTAAAAAATAGCTCCATCTTCAACTAATTTATTTCTTAGAGCAATAGAATTGGTTAAATTTCCGTTATGAGCTACTCCAATCCCACCAGCATTCGTATCCGCAAAAAAAGGCTGTATGTTTCTTAAAGTATTTTCTCCTGTTGTGCTGTATCTATTATGACCAATAGAATGGTTTCCTTTCAGATTTTTAAGTATTTTTTCCTTATTAAAATTGTCACCAACCAATCCAAATCTTTTTTCTGAATAGTATTTTTCCCCATCAAATGTTACTATTCCGCAACCTTCCTGACCACGGTGTTGAAGTGCGTGGAGACCGAGAGCTGTCAATGCAGAAGCATCTTTAGCATTGCTTATACCAAATACACCACATTCCTCTTTTAATTTTGGATCAAAGTTCTTGAATTTTTTCTTTAGAGTCTTGATATGTTTTTTCATTAGGAAATTCTTTTATGAGATAATTACTACCTTTTTCAAGGTAAGGAAAGATGTATGATTGATCTTTGTTTATAGGCCATTTATCGTGATTGTAGATAATATGAAATCCCGAAAATATACAAACTGAAATTATATAAGCTTTTATAAATCCAAAAAAGAATCCAAATGTTGTATCTAAGCCGCCTATACCAGTATAATTAACCGCTTTACTTATTCCTTTATTAACAAGTAGTACTAAAAAAATAACTACTACAAAAATAATAACTCCAAGACCCACATCTAAAACATACTCATTATCAATAATGTTACTGAAATAAGGCTTAACTTTTGGAAATATAATTAAAGTAATAACATAAGCAAGCAACCATTTTGCCATTGATAAAATACTTAGGACGAATCCTTTTCTGTAAGAACTAATTATGGAAAATATAGTTATGATTAAATAAATTAGATCAATTACAGATATAGCATTATAAAAATCTATCAAACTCTCACCCATCTAAATTATTTTCCAAAAGGTTTAATAGTTAAAATTAAAGCAGGCAACAAAGTCAAAACAGATATCATTGCAAGTAACATTGCAAGTCCAGTAAACATACCAAAATAAATTGTAGGTATAAATTTTGATAAAACTAAAATTGAAAAACCAAAGACAATAGTAATAGATGTATTTAGTATAGCTACCCCAACCGTTGAGTGGCATTTTTTAAGAGTTTTATTATAATCCTTAACTTTATTAAACTCTTCCTTAAATCTATAAATATAGTGAATACTATTATCCACAGCTATTCCAATAGTGATAGCAGCAATTGTAATTGTCATCATATCTAAAGGAATACCTAGAATACCTATAATTCCTAAAATAAAAAAAGCTGCTATAAAATTAGGAACCACGCCAATAAGAGACAACTTTATATTTCTAAATAGAATTATAAACATTGAAAATATTCCTATCATAACTAATCCCAAAGTTAGAATTTGTGATTTAAATAAACTTTGTAATAAATTATTAAATAAAATTAAAACTCCAGCTAGTTTAAACTCACTTTCCTGTAATCCTAATTTATCCTTAAGTTCAAAATTGATTTTATTTATTAAATCATTTCTTCTTAAGTTTTCTTGTGAGTCTATTATTCTTAAATTAATCCTAGCTTCATTATTTTCGATGGATAAGTAAGGATCAATAATTTCAGTTTTGATATTCTGTGGAATTTTAGAATATAGAACCCCCATTTCTAAAGTACCAAGTGGCTTATTATTATTTAATTGAGTTGCAACATCAATTATTGATGAAAAAGATATAACTTTCCCAACTTGTGGAAGGCTATCTAAGTAATTATGAACAGAAGCAATTTTATCAACTTTATCCTTAGTAAACCAATATTTTTTTTCATTTTTTTCATCCTCATCACCCCAATCCTCAAACTCATCATCTTCTTTTGATGTCTCATTATTTTTACTTACAGGAAATTTTAAAATAACTTCAAGTGGGGTAGTGCCACCTAATTCTTCATCTATCAGTTTCATTCCTTTATAGATTTCAGTATTTTTATTAAAGTAATTAATAAAGCTATTTTCTACTTCTAGCTTGCTAATTCCAATAATACTCAAAATAATAACAATTCCTGTCATTCCAAAGATTGTATTTTTATTATTTAAAGAGAGCAGGCTTAACAAATTTGTAATTTTAGATTCTTGCTCTTTTTTAAGAGAAATATTTTTTGTCGGTACAAAATTTAAAAGAGTTGGAAGTAAAGTAAAGGTAATAACAAATGATGTTACTAATCCAAAAGACATCATCCAACCAAAGTCTATAATTGGTTTAATTCCACTAAAGATTAAGGATAAAAAAGCAAATATAGTCGTTAAAACTGTATATAAAATTGGCCAAAACATTTTATTCGTTGTAAGAGAAATGATTTCAAAGTTACTTTTAGTAGAGTAATCTTTTCTAAGTTGCAGAAAGCGAGTACTCATATGGATGTTCATAGCCATTGTTAGAATGAGCATCAATGCTATAAAGTTTGATGAAATAACTGTCACCTTCCAACCTAAAATCCCAAGCAAACCCAACATAATCACAACAGAAAATAAGCAACTACTTATTGGAACAATAATCCAAATTAATTTTCTAAATATAAACCATAAAGTAGCAATAATGAATAAAAGAACCCCTAAACCAAAAACTATAATATCGCTTTTAATGAAAGTCATCATATCATCAGCTATCATAGGAATTCCTCCAAGATGTATTTTACCCACATCACCATAACTCTGAATAACCTGCCTAATCTCTAAAATATTTTCATGATTTTGTTTTTTTATTTTATCTTTGTGAGCTTCAATTTCTTCTTTTGATAAATTTTCAATATTTTTTAACTTTTTACCTTCTTTAATATTTACAATAATCCCACTTGTATTCCCATCTTCACTAATTATAAAATTTCTAAAAACAGGACTATTAAGAATTTCTTTAAACCCACGATTTCTATCAACCTCCTCATCTTTTAGAGTTTTAAAACTTTCAAGTCTTTCCTGTAAAGGCGCGTCTGAATTACTTAAAAGAGGTACATCTAAAAGTGTAATGACGCTGTGTACCCAATTTAGACTTTGGATTTTATATTTTAAGCTTAAAAGATTATTTATTGAGTTATCAGTTACCATCCCCTCATTTGGAGTATAAGTAAGAATTAAGAAATCTTTTGAACCGTATCTTTCAGTTAATTCTTTAAGGTAAATTAGATCAGGATCACCCTCTATCAATAATGTTTCCGAAGATGCATCTAGCCTGAAATCCTTTGAATAATAACCAAAGCTTAATATAGCAATAATAAGTATAAGAAATATTGTTTTAGGGTTTTTAAGAACTCCATTTTGATAGAATTGAGCAAACATTAGCTCTTTTATATTGGAATTTAATTAATTTGAGTATCTTTAAATTTGGTGAATCTCTCTTCAAACTCAAGAGTTACGTTACCTATTGGGCCGTGACGTTGTTTTCCAATTATAATTTGAGCTAAGTGAGCAACTTCATTCATTTTTGCTTGCCATTCTGCATGTTCAACTGTTGCTTCTCTTGGTTCTTTTCTTTGTAAATAATATCCTTCTCTATATACAAACATTACTACATCAGCATCCTGTTCAATTGATCCAGATTCCCTTAAATCAGCTAGTTGAGGTTTGTGATCATCTCTTTGCTCAACTTGTCTTGAAAGTTGCGATAGAGCTACAACTGGAACAGCAAGTTCTTTTGCAATTGCTTTTAATCCTTGAGTAATTTGTGAAATTTCTTGAACTCTACCATCCTTGTTGAATGTTGTTCCTCTCATCAATTGGATATAATCAACTACAATCATATCAAGACCAAACAGTCTTTTAATTCTTCTAGCTCTATTGCTCATCGCAGCAATACTGATTGCTGGAGTTTCATCAATATACAATGGAAGTTCAGAAATATTTTTCGATGTCTCTAAAAATTTATCAAATTGTTCATCTGAAATTCTTCCTCTTCTTATATCATTTGAACTTATTCTAGATTGTTCCGAAATAATTCTTGTAGACAGTTGTTCAGATGACATTTCCAATGAAAAGAAAGCAATAGATGATTTTTTACCACTATCTTGTAATTTTTGCGCAGCATTAAATGCTATATTAGTTGCAAGAGACGTTTTACCCATTGAAGGACGCCCAGCAATAATGATTAAATCTGATTGGTGGAGACCTCCAAGTTTATCATCTAAATCTCTAAGACCAGTTGGAACGCCCACAATTCCCTCTTCATTTTTAAAAGCGGCAGAAGCCATTTCAATTGTTTGTTTCATGGCCTCATCAAATTTTACTAATGAAGAATTAAAAGAACCTTTTTCTGCTAAATCAAATAATAGTCTCTCTGAATTTTCAATAATAGTTTGACCATTAGTATCTAATTCATTTAATTTTGCGCTGTCAATTGTTTGTTCAGAAATTTTAATTAATTCACGTCTTACAAACATATCATAAATTATTTTTGAGTATTCAACTGCTTGACGAACTGATGTAGAAAATTTTGTAATTTTAACTAAATATTCTGGAATATTTAAATCATCTTTTTCGTCTTCAAAATAATTTTTAAGCGTTATAGGATTAGCTAGCATCCCCTTGTAAATTAAGCTTTCAATAGCTTCAAAGATCTTTTGGTGCATTGGGTCGTAAAAATTAATGTTAGAAATTATTGTGCTAATTTCATCAAAGATATCATTGCTAACTAGTATCGAGCCAATGACAGCTTGTTCAGCCTCAATATTATTTGGTAATTCTTTGAATTGATCCTTAACGATACTTAAATTGTTTTCCATAAATCTTAATTTATAGAATTATTCATTTTTTAAAAATGACTAATAAATGCTGGGGAAAAAAATGTATAATTACTGGATTGTATCAGCCGAAGTAACACTTATTGTGATTTCTGCATCAACTTCTGAGTGTAAAGAAACCTTTACTTTAAATTTTCCCAAAGATTTAATTTCTTCAACTGGTTGTATCATTGAAGGTTTAATATCAATCTTGTTTTCTTCTTGGATTAATTTTGCAATTTCAGTTGGTTTGACAGAACCGTATAATTCATTGTTCTCGGTGCTTAGTTTTTTAACTGTGTATTCTTTATCATTAATTTGTTCTGAGATTTGTGTCGCTTCTTTTTTCTTTTCATTATCTTTTTTGGATAAATTGGCTTTTATTTTATCAACTTCTAAAATATTTTCTTTTGAAGCATATAATGCTTTTTTATTAGCAATTAAAAAATTTCTTGCATAACCTCTTTTAACTTCTATTACCTCACCGATAGAACCAATTCTTTTTACGTTTTCTAGTAAAATAACTTTCATATTATATTAATGCTAAATTTCTTGCTCTTTTGATTGAAAGAGATAGCTCTCTTTGCTTCTTTTGAGAAACATTTGTAATTCTTGAAGGTAAAATTTTACCATTTTCAGACATATATTTTTTTAATAGTCTTACATTTTTATAATCAACTGCCGGAGCACCTTTTCCTGATAATGGACATGTTTTTTTAAACTTATATTTATTAGGTTGAAATATACTTAATTTTGCAAAATTGCTTTGTTTACTTTTTTTGTTTCCACTTTGTCTCTTAGGCATAATTAATTTTTATAACTTTCTTTTTTGTCATCATCTTCTCTTTTAGCAAAGTAGTTAGCCTCAAGATCAAATTTTTTAACTCTTACTGTTAAATATCTGAGTAATTTTTTATCTATGGCTTCATTTTTTTCTAACTCATCAATTACGTTTCCTTTTCCTTTAATTTTAAAGTGAATGTAGCTACCTTTTTTATTTTTTTTAATTAAGTAAGAAAGATTAAGCAAACCCCAGTTCTCAGTTTTAACAATTTCACCCTCATTTTTTTCAACAATTTTAGAATATTTTTCTGTTAATTGCTTAATTTCACTTGGCGAAGTGTCTTGTCTAGCTATTATAGTATGTTCGTATAAATTCATTTAAGTTCTTTAATAAAAAGTGAGGATATACTATTATAAATGTTCAATTACAATAGTTAAAAAGGCAAAATAAATAGTTTTTTTTATATGTTTTCAGTAATTTTTCCAGGTCAAGGTTCACAAATGGTTGGAATGGGAAAAGAATTCTATGACAATTTTGATTTAGTCAAAAACCTTTTTAAAGAAGCTGATGAAATACTTAATTTTTCAATTTCCAAGCTCATATTGGAAGGCCCAAAAGAAGAATTAAACTTAACAACCAATACTCAACCAGCAATATTTTTAATAAGTTATTCAATTTATAATGTAATTAAAAAAGAATTTAATATTGATTTAAGTAAAGCAAAATATTTTGCAGGACATTCTTTAGGCGAATATTCAGCTTTATGTTGTGCTGGATACTTAAGTTTTTCTGATACTTTAAAGATATTAAGAATTAGAGGAGACGCTATGCAAAATTCAGTTCCTAAAGGTCAGGGTGGAATGGTTGCGGTTTTAGGGTCAGCAATTCAATCAATTGAAAAAATATTAAAAGAAAATGATGAAAATTTGAGTGTTCAAATTGCAAATGATAATTCCGAAGGTCAGATAGTGCTTAGTGGTAAAATAGATGATTTAGACAGATTAACTCAAATTTTTAAAGAAAATAAAATTAAAAATATTAGGCTTCCAGTAAGTGCACCTTTTCATTGTAGCTTGATGAATAAAGCAACAATTATAATGAAAGAAGAAATAAATAAATTAAAATTTACAGAAGTTGAGAATAAACTAATTTCAAATGTTACTGCAACAGAAATATCTAGCGTTGATGAGCTTAAAGATTTGTTAGTAGAGCAAATTGAAAATAGAGTTAGATGGAGAGAAAGCGTAATAAATATGATTAATAGTAATGTAAGTCATTTTATTGAAATTGGTCCAGGTAAAGTATTGTCAGGTTTGGTAAAAAGAATTAGTAAGGAAGTAAGAATAGATACAATTAATAACCAAGAAGATATCGAAGGTTTAAAAATATGAGTAATTTAGAAAAAAAAAATATTATTGTAACTGGCGCATCGGGTGGAATAGGAAATTCAATAATTAAAAAGCTAAATGAAGTAGGAGCAAACATCTTAGCTTCAGGGACTAAAATTGAAAAATTAGAAGAGCTTAAAAAAAATTTTAAAGATATTAGGATATTAAAATTTGATATCTCTCAAAGTGACAAAATTGAAGATTTTATTGAAAATGCTACCAACGAATTAGGAGGAAGTTTAGATGGCATAGTTAACAATGCTGGTATAACTCAAGACAATCTCGCAATAAGAATGAGTTTGGAAGAATGGCAGAGAGTTATAAATATTAATTTAACTTCAACTTTCTTATTGAGCAAATTTGCTATTAAAAAAATGCTAAAAAATAAATCTGGAAAAATTGTAAATATAACCTCTGTTGTAGGCCATACTGGAAATTTAGGACAAGCTAATTATACAGCATCAAAAGCAGGAATTGTTGCTATGTCAAAAAGTCTTGCAATAGAATACGCTAAGAAAAATATTAATATAAATTGCATCTCACCAGGATTTATAAAAACTGCAATGACAGATAAAATTGATGATAAATTTAAAGAAGTTATAGTATCAAAAATACCGTCAGCACGTCTGGGCGAGCCAAATGATATTGCAAATGCTGTATTATTTTTAATTTCAGATCAATCTAATTATATAAATGGAGAAACATTACATGTTAATGGGGGCATGTATATGGCTTGACAAAATAGCTTTTTAAACTATTAACAATTTATAACTAAAAAGGATCAATATGTCAGAAGACGTTTCAAGCAAAGTAAAAAAAATTGTAGCTGATCACTTAGGTATTGATGAAGCAAAGGTAACTGAAGAGTCAAGTTTTATAGATGATTTAGGTGCTGATAGCTTAGATACAGTTGAATTAGTGATGGCTTTTGAAGAAGAATTTGGATCTGAAATTTCAGATAGTGAAGCTGAGAAAATTTTAACTGTGGGTGATGCAGTTAAGTTTATCGAAGGAAAAGCGAATTAATAATTTAAATGCCCTCAGAAAATGATGGGGTAATGATTGTTTTATCCTCTCCATCGGGAGCGGGTAAAACCACATTAGTTAAAATGTTATCCAAAAAGGATAACTATAAAATCTCCATTTCACACACAACTCGTAAACCAAGACCTAATGAAATAAATAATAAAGATTATTATTTTGTTAAAGAAGATGAATTTAAAAGACTTATTAAAAATCAAGAATTTCTTGAATATGCAAAAGTATTTAATAATTTTTATGGGACAACTAGAACACCAGTCATAGATAAATTAAATAAGGGCAAAAATGTATTATTTGATATTGATTGGCAAGGTGCAGACCAGATCAAAAATATAAAATTAGATTATAAATTAGTAACATTTTTTATATTACCACCAAGTAAAGAAGTTTTACTTGAAAGATTATCAAATAGAGACATGAAAGATAAATTAATTGCCGATGAAAGAATGAAGCAATTTGAACGAGATGTTTTGCATTGGATAAACTATGATTATGTAGTTGTAAATGATAATTTAGAAAATTGTTATTCAAAAATTTCTAATTTAATCAAAGCTGAAATTTCTAATGGTTCTAAAGATTATGATTTAGAATATATAAGAAATCATGTTGAAAAATTAACTTCTTAAATTTTCATACTCAATTGTTAATTTGTAATAAGTCTCAAAATCTAAGTTTTGAGGCCTTAAATTTAAATCTATATCAAATTTATTAAGTAAATCAGTTTTTCCATTAAATATTTGATTAAATGGTTTTTTTAACATCTTTCTTCTATGGTTAAAAAATATTCTAGTAATTTTTTCTAAGTTTGTGGCATCTTTGATCTCAGCGAAGTTTTTTTTGGGAGTAAAATGAATTAAAGTACTTTTTATTTTGGGTCTTGGCGAAAAACTTTCAGGTGATATATCGCAAATTTTATTTATATTAAGTCTCCAATTTGCTAATATTGATAATCTTCCATAATCAGAAGAGTTGTATTTAGCTATAATTCTATCAGCAACTTCTTTTTGAAACATTAAAATAAGGTCAGAAAACCAATAATCATTTTTTAAATTTATTATCCATGTGCTTAATATTTCTGTTGAAATATTGTAAGGTAAATTTCCAAATACTATAATTTTATTTTTAGATAATGAGTTTTCATCAAACTTAAGTATATCTTCATTAAAAATTGTAACTTTTTCATTAATTATATTTTTTAAAGACTCAGCCAGAAAAGTATCTTTTTCGACAAGAAATAATTTACTTGGTTTATTTTTAAGAATTTCTTTAGTCAAGTTTCCTGTTCCAGGACCAACTTCTAAGATTTCATTATTAGCAATTGGAACAGTTTTAATTATTTTATCAATTATATTTTTATCAATTAAAAAATTTTGACCCAAACTTTTTTTTGCTTTAATCACTTAAAAATCAAGGAATTTAATTGAATTAAGTAAACTTAAATAGTTAGATTTATTTTTTCCAATCATATTTTCGTTAGGACCATGATCTGGAGAAACTCTTATGAAAGGAAGGCCAATAGTTAAGTTTATAGCATCATATTCATATAAAGTTTTAATTGGGGCAAGTACTTGATCATGATACATACCAATTATTAAATCAAATTTTTTTCTGTTATTTTTTAAAAAAACTGTATCTGCAGGGATTGGTCCTTCAATATTATAATTAAGATCTTTTAAATTTTTAATTGCTGGCAAGATAATTTTAATGTCTTCGTTAAATTTATCTATACTTTCACAATGAGGATTTAATCCAGTAATACCAATTTTTACTTTTTTATTAAATGTTTTTTTCCAAAAATCATTAATAAGTTTTACTTTATTAATAATTTCTAGTTTATTAATTTTTTTTGAAACATACTTAATTGGAAGGTGAGTAGTTAAAGGACAAACAGAGAGATCTTTATTATAAATTATCATTGCAAATTTTTTTGTATTAGTTTTTTTTGCTAGATATTCTGTGACACCAATATACTTATTTTTTAAAAAAGTTTTTTTGGATATTGGACCATTAATTAATTTATTACTAATATTATTTTTAAGTAAATTAATTGCAATGTTAAAACACGATGAAATATAGTCATTAGATTTAGATGTAATATTACTAAATGCTTGTGATTGATTTAAATTTACATTTATTAAATTTATTTTTTTTAAATTCTTACTTTTTTTAATTAAATTTAAATCATTAATTAAATTAAAGCTAATTTTCTGTTTTAGAACTTTGGCTTGATCTAAAACTAATTTTTTTGAGGCAATTAATATTATAGGTGATTTAATATTCTTTTTTATAACTTTGAAAAATAGTTCAAAAAAAATACTATTTGGTTCACCCGCAACAATTATTATTGGTTTATAATTCATTAATTTCTAAGTTTTTTTTAATCTTATTGAAATATATTTTTGAATATTGATTTAATTGATTGTTTTTTTCAAAATTAACTAATTTTTTTAACTCACTTTCAACATTAACTTCAATTTTTGTTTTTTTTATATCGTTA
This sequence comes from uncultured Pelagibacteraceae bacterium, assembly GCA_902514745.1. Taxonomy (GTDB): domain Bacteria; phylum Pseudomonadota; class Alphaproteobacteria; order Pelagibacterales; family Pelagibacteraceae; genus Pelagibacter. The sequence continues at coordinate 65,040 of CABXRX010000001.1, forward strand.
ATATGTAAAATTAAAAAACCGCCTGGAACTACAATTGGTTTTGTAAAATCGTCAATTTTTAAATTTTTAATAGCATCTTTAATATTTTTATTTAAAGAATTTTCGTTGATCCAACCTAATTTACCTCCAAGATTAGAAGTTTGAGATATACTAAATTTTAATGCAGCAAAATCAAAACCTTTATCCTTTATGACATCACTTATTTCTATAAATTTTTTATCCAAATCTTTTAAATTAGAAATTTCAAACGAAATTTCTGATAACAAATAAGATTTTAAGTATTTATTATTATCTCTTAATATTTTATCTTTAAGTTTTTTTTCGTTTATTTTAACTTTTGAAGAAAATTGAATTAAAATTAATTCATTCCACAGCGCTTCAATTTCCAATTTTTTTTTAACATCCTTAAAATTAACTTTATTTATTTTCAAATAATCCTTGAACTCATCTAAACTATTCAATCCAATTCTTGAATAAATATTTTTTATGATTTGCTCTAAGAATTCTTGAGGTATTTTTGGGTTTTTAAAGTTTTTTTCAATCTCAATTCTTTTAATTTTTTCTTGAATAATTGATCTCTTGGAAAGTTTAATAATGTCTTCTTTTGATGAGTTTTTTAAGTTTTGATTTAACGCAACCAAATATTTGAATTCATTATCTATATCTAAGCTAGTGATTATTTGATTTTCAATTTTGAATAATATTTTATTTTCTAGACTAATTATATTTGTATTATAGGAAAAAAAAACAACCGTGAAAAATATTAAAAATTTATTTTTAATCATTTATCTAAACCAACTTTTCAAACCAGGCGATCCAGGTATTTTTTTATATATTTCCCTTTCATAAGTGGTAAGAGGAATTAGTGTTATTGTAAAAAATAAATCTTCAGTTGGAACTAAATCTTTATCTTGGTAGAAAGTTTTATTAAATTTTAACGCCGCCGTTAAACAGTCATTTTTATATTCATAACTTAAATCATAATATTCTGTTAGGTTAATTTCTTTATTTCTTCTTGTTGAAAATTGAAGTGAAGTATTATCATTAACTTTATATTCTGTGGTATTTGAAATCAAATGTGTAGAGCCTAGTTCATTTCTTTTTTCAATATAATTAAAGGTTGTAATAAAATTATTTATTGAAATTTCTGTCCCAATACTGTTTGAGTTTATTGTTTTCAAATCATTATCTAATGAAAATTCATAAGATAAATTAACATTATCAAATAAATTATTTTGGATTGATCCAAATAAATTAGAAGTTTTTCTATTAATGGTTGAGCTTGAAGGGATCTCAGACTCAATTTGATCTCTTAAAACTGTCGCAAGATTAAATTCTATAAATTTATCCTTAACGTTATCGTCTAGTTCATCATCATTTTGATAGTTTTCAAGTTTATCAAACTTATAACCCAAACCTAATGTTAGTGATCTGCCAGCCTCATATTCTGAAATACCAAGTCTATCTAGTTCAAATACATTTCCCAAACCAATTTCTCTTGATGTCCCACTTTTATCGTCCATATTATTTCCTGGATTTATCCTGAAAGAAAATCTAGGGGTTATAGTTTCTTGGCTCATATCATTATATTTTATTAATGGAATAGTTGTGTCAAATATCATCATGCTAGAACCATCTATTTGTGGGTTCGAGCTATATGTTAAGTCATTTTTAGCGATTGTATTTGTATTTCCAAGATAAAGATTAAAACCACTCTTGAATCCTAGATCAGATATAAAATCAGGAGAACTATAATTAAGATTATTACTAATTTGACTTACTAAATTGTTTGTATTTTTAAGTTTGTTACTACCACTTGATGAAAAATTAAGTGAACCCAAGATAGAATTATCTGAAAGTATAGAGGTTAAGTTTTGAGATAAATTATAGTATGGTAAAGTATATTGATACCGATCGCTATTTTTTACTCCCAAGTTTTCATAAACTAAAATTCCAGTTGTAAAATTTTGATTTTCTTTCTCAAGGTAAAGTTCCATATTTGAATTCATTGTTCCAAGATTATCTGGCTTTAAAAGAGTATGAGTATCAAATAAATTATTTTGAAAAACTTTTAAGTAAGTATCATTAGTTACCTTTTCAAAATGAATATCAAGTTCACTTTCTGAATAATTAGGAATTTTTAAATCACTTTTGTAATCTAAAAAAAAATGATTAGCATTTTTATATTTATTGTCTGAAGATCTCTTATAATCTCTTAACAATCCAAAATCAGCAATAAGAAAAGAGTCTTTACTTTGTTTTCTAAATTCACTTTGTAAAATATATTTTTCTCTCTCAAATTTTCTAAGTTTTTCAAATAATGTAGGCTTAAATGTTAGATCCTTATCATTGCCCAAAGTTTTAAAATAAGGAATATATAATGATGAACCTAAGGTTTCTGAATTATTGAATTGAGGTTGTAAAAAACCACTTCTTCTTTTTACAGAGGGATCTGGGTGAAAAAATTTTGGAAAATATAAGACTGGAATATCATAAATTTTTAAAATTGCATTTTTATAGATCATGTCTTGTTTTATTTTGTCATGTGTTATTGTATCTGCTTTAATGCTCCAGGGAGGGCAACTGTCATTAAGCTTACAACTAGTAAAAATTCCATTATCAACAACTGTTTTTTTTTCATTGCTATATGAAGATGATCCATACAATCTAGGATCGTTTTCATTATCATCAAAGATGTCTTTATGGGTGTTAATTTTAGTCTCTTTTGCTATATGGCTTTTATTTTTAAAATTAAAAAAACCCTCTGAAAAAAAATATTTATCAGTTTTATTTTTATCAACCTTTACCAAAACTTCAATTTTTTCTCCCTTTAATAGCTCTTTATCTATATTATAATAAAAATTATCTAGTTTATAAAAATTACCATTATCATCTTTTACAGATGATTTTTTTTTAGAGAATAATTTTTGAGTATTTCTTAAATAAGTAACATTTTCTGAATTAAATATATATTTTTTCTGAATTAAAGCCTTAGTTTTTCCTTCAGTAAATACTTTTTCTTCGTTTTTTAAATAAGTAATTTCATTTGCATAAATTGTTGTATCTTTCTCAAATCAGGCTTGTCACTTCCATAATTTAACATTGCTTGAGCGTATGAAATTTTTGGAAATTTATCATACATTAGTTTTTTATTTGAAAATTTTTTAAAAGTATTAACCATTAAATTTTCAACAACTTTGAAAACATCCTCTTGTTCTACAAATGACATCTCTAAATCAAGCTGATAAAATTCTCCTGGACTTCTGTCTGCTCTAGCATCTTCATCTCTAAAACATGGAGCAATTTGAAAATATTTATCAAAACCAGAGACCATTATTAATTGCTTAAATTGCTGAGGTGCTTGCGGTAATGCATAAAATTTTCCAGGATTTAATCTGCTTGGAACTAAGAAATCTCTCGCGCCTTCTGGGCTAGAAGATGTCAATATTGGAGTTTGAAACTCTAAAAAACCAAGTTTAGTCATTTCGTTTCTAATATGTGAAATCACTTTTGATCTTAAAATTATATTTTCATGAATTTTTTTTCTTCTTAAATCTAAAAATCTATATTTTAATCTAATTTCTTCAGCATACTCTTGATCACTAAAAACTGGCATAGGTAACTCTTTACAAGTTCCTAGTATTTCAAAGTCACTTATAACAACTTCGATCTCACCTGTTTCAATATCTTTATTAATTGTCTCCTCGGAACGTTTAATAACTTTTCCACTAATTTTTATAACTGTTTCGAGTTGAGTTTTTTCTAATTCTAAAAAGTTTTTATTTTCTTTGTCAATTATACATTGAGTAATTCCATAATTATCTCTTAAATCAATAAATAATAGATTGCCATGATCTCTTTTTTTATTAATCCATCCAGATATAGAAATATTTTTATCTAAATCTTCCTTTCTTAATTCGTTACAATTATGTGTTCTATACTTATTCAACTATTCTCCTAAGGCTTCTTTTATAATCTTAAAATCGATAGGCTTTTTTCTTTTTAAACTAATTTTGTCGATTTTATATATGAAATCAAAAATTTTGCCATACGATCTATCAATTCTTTTAATAATAAAATCTATTAGCTTTTTATCTATAGATATTTGACGATCTGATAAGTTTTTTAATATAAGAGCAAACAAAAGATCATCTCCAGGTTTTTCTATATTGCATAATAAAAAATTTTTGGATCTTGAGTTTAAATCATTTAATTTAAATGGATAGTCTACAATTGGTATTTTAGAAGTTATAATTAAATATTTGTTATCCTGATCAATAATATTTAATAATGTAAAAAATAAGTTTTCATCGATTCTATCACTAAAATTTTCAATAATTATATTTTCAAAAATCTTTACTTTTTTTAAAAAATCATTGTTTATTTCATCAGCTGCTATCTTAATTCCATTAAACTTACGTAAAAAAATATTTACTAAATGTGTTTTTCCTGAAAACTTTTCTCCAATCAAATTTACAAAATTCTTTTCCCACTTGGGCCAATCATTTAATAATTTGAATGCGAATTCATTACTACGTGAAACATAAAAATCTTGATCTTTAAAATTTTGTTCATAATCAAAATTCAATATTAATTGATTTAGATCATTCATTTCAAGGCCCATATTTGATTTTGAATATCAAATTCATACTTTTTATCTTTCATAATTTTTAGAAAATGGTCTGGGGATCCATTAAAAATAATTTTATAAAAATTATCACTGTTATTGAATTTATAAATATAAAAATCATATATTAAATCCATATTGTTTAGTATTTCTTCAAATTTTGAAATTTCTAAATTATCAATGTTGCTCATTGAGATTGTTAAAGGTAATTTAACTGATGTATTAATTTCATTTTTATTTTTCCAATAATTTTCATACAATTCTTTTAATCTTTCAATTAATTTATCTGCTTCTTGATAATTATATATATTGAGATTAGTAAAATTTGCGTTTTTAAGATCTTCTTTTTGATTAATATTTATTTTATTTAAAACTTTAATATCATTATTATTTTTAAAGATAATTGATATAATGTATTCGTTAAGATTATATTTTTGAATTATTTTCTTAAATTTATAACTTTCTAAATTTTTTATATTATTTTTAATTAAATAAAAATCATCAAGATCTTCAGTGGGTAAAATATAATTAAGTAAATGATACTTTTGAGTATTGGAATTCCAATTATTGAAAATATAACTTTCAGAAAAAATTAAAATTTCATCTTTATTTTTATCTATAATAATTGGTAGAAAAAAAATATTTTTTTTAATAGGCAGAGATGGAAAAATGTTTTTTGTCTCCATAAGACTGAGTATTTTTTTTTTATTAAATGACACATTTAAAGATAAATAATAAATTTCATTAATAAACTTTTCTTCTTTTATAGAAAAAGTTTCAATCATGCCTTTAACTTGACTAAGAGATATTTTACCAAGTTTTTTTTGATCTTTAGTTTGGACTATAGATAAGATTAACCTATCAAATGCTTGAGAAAAACCCTCTTCAATTATGTCATTTTTATTAAAATTAATCTCAAAAGGGGTGGATATTTCAATGTCATTAATAGAAAAAGTCTTGGCTTGAATATTTTCTGTGGAAAAAAAAATATTTAACAAAGCAAGTAAGCAAAAATAAATATATAATCTTTTATAATTGAAAAGTTTAATATTAAATCTCATAAAACATATTAATGAATAATAAATTAATTACCTATAAAAAAAGTGGAGTTAATATAAAAGCAGCAGATAAATTTGTTAATTTCATTTCATCTGTTTCATCAAAAAAAAAAGGCAAAAAAAAGTTTTCAAATATTGGTGGTTTTGGTTCTATATCAGATATTCCAAATCAAATAAAACAACCCAAAATTGTTGCTTGTACAGATGGGGTTGGCACAAAAGTGGAAATTGCAAACACACTTAATAAGTATGATACTATTGGAATTGATTTAGTTGCAATGAGTGTTAATGATTTAATTGTTCAAGGAGCTAAACCACTACTATTTCTAGACTACATTTCAATAAATAAAATCCATTTGAATAAATTAAAATCAATTATTAAAGGTATTGTGAAAGGTTGTAAACTGTCTCAATGTGAATTAGTTGGAGGAGAAACGGCCGAAATGCCTGGCACATATGAAAAAGGGAAATTTGATATTGCGGGTTTTGCAGTTGGAGTTGTTGGAAAAAATAAAATTTTAAGTAAAAATAAAATTAAAAATAATGATTTAATTTTGGCTATTCCTTCAAGTGGTTTGCATTCAAATGGTTATTCTTTAGTACGTTATCTTATTAAGCAGAAAAAAATAGATATTAAAAAAAATAAGTTTTTAAAAAAAGAATTAATCAAACCAACTAAAATTTATGTTAGCGAAGTTTTAAAATTAATAAATAAAGAATTAATTAATGGATGTGCAAATATTACAGGAGGTGGTTTAGCTGATAATATTAAAAGAATAATTCCAGATAATTTTTCAGCAGAAATAGATTTAGACAAAATAAAAACATTTAAAATTTTCAAATGGTTACATAAAAATGGTATTTCAGATAATGAAATGATAAAAACTTTCAATTGTGGTGTTGGTTTTTGTTTAATAGTTAGTCCAAAAAAATTAAATAAAATTAAAGGATATTTTACTAATAATTTTAAACCTTATGTTATAGGAAAAATTACTAAAAATTTTAAAGATAAAGTTAAACTAAATGGTTCTGTCAACTGGTTCTAATAAAATTAAAACAGCAGTTTTTATTTCTGGAGCTGGTAGTAATTTAAAATCTCTCATCAAATTTTCAAAACTTAAAAAATCACCAATAATCATTAAGATGATTATTTCTAATAATTTTAAAGCAAAAGGCTTACAATATGCAAAAATTTACAAAATCAAAAAAAAAGTATTTGATTTTAAAAATGCTTTATCTGAAAAAAAAATTATCCATGAATTAAAAAAAGATAATATTGATTTAATATGTCTTGCTGGTTTTATGAAAATTTTATCGAAAAGCTTTATAAAAAATTTTAAAGGAAAAATTCTAAATATTCACCCTTCTCTTCTTCCAAAATACAAAGGATTAAATACTCACGAAAAAGCAATAAAAAATAAAGATAAATACTCTGGATGCACTGTTCATTTTGTTAATTCTAAACTTGATTCTGGTAAAATTATTAATCAAAAGAAAGTTAAAATTAACAAGCTGGATACTCCTAAAACATTAGCAAAAAGGATTTTAATTCAAGAGCATAAACTCTATCCTTCAGCTATTATGAAGATATTTAGTCTTTAAAGAAAAAGTCTATTTCAATTTTTGCGTTTTCAACACTATCTGAACCATGAACAGAATTTTTATCAATAGAAATTCCATATTTTTTTCTAATAGTTCCTTCCTCTGCGTCATGAGGATTGGTAGCACCCATTAACTCTCTATTTCCTAATACTGCATTTTCTTTTTCAAGAATCATGACCACAATTGGTCCAGAGGATAGATAGGCACATAGATCATTGTAAAATGGTTTTGTTTCATGAACCTTATAAAATTTTTCAGCTTCTGATTTTTCAATTTGAATTTTTTTTTCTTTTAGGATTGAAAATCCCTTATTTTTAAACATTTCTTTTATTTCATTATCTAAGCTTCTCTCAACAGCATCTGGCTTAATAATTGACAATGTTTGTTCAGTACTACTCATAATTATCCTCTATTAGTTTATTTAATAATCTTACACCATAACCTGTTGCACCGCCTGAATTAAGTGCTCCTCCATATTTTGAAAAAGCCATACCAGCTATATCTAGGTGTGCCCAAGGTGTTTTGTTTAATACAAATCTCTGTAAAAATTGTGCTGCAGTAGTAGACCCTGCTCCACCAACATAATTAATATTTTGCATATCAGCATTTTTAGAGTCTATTAATTTATCAAAGTTTTTATGTAACGGCATTCTCCATAATTTTTCATCTACCTTATCTCCAGCTTCTAATAATTGTTTAGATAGTTTATCGTCATTTGAAAAAAGACCAGCATATTCTGACCCAAGAGAAACTATAATTGCACCTGTGAGTGTTGCTAAATCAACCATAAATTTAGGTTTAAATTTTTTTTCAGTGAAAGTAAGTGCATCAGCTAAAACCAATCTACCTTCTGCATCTGTGTTTAATATTTCTATTGTTTTGCCGCTATATGATTTAACAATATCTCCAGGTCTTTGAGCATTACCGCCTGGCATATTTTCTACAAGCCCTACAACACCAACTGCATTAATCTTTGCTTTCCTTAAAGCTAAGTTTTTCATTAAACCAACTACTGTAGCAGAACCTGCCATATCGTAAGTCATATCTTCCATAAATTTAGCAGGCTTAAGTGAAATACCACCTGTATCAAAACAAACACCTTTACCAACAAATGCTAAAGATTTAGAATTATTTTTAGCACCATTCCATTCCATCGTGACAAGATATGATCCTCTAACACTGCCTTGACCTACTCCAAGTAAAGCATTCATTCCAAGTTTTTTTAATTTCTTTTCATCGTATACATTAATTTTTAACCCAAATTTTTTAAGTGAGTTAATTCTTTTTGCATATTCATCTGGGTGTAAAATATTACCAGGTTCTGAAACAAGATCTCTTGCAAAAAAAGTTCCTTCTTCTAATGCTTTGAATCTCAATTGATCATTTAGAGATATTTTATTTTTATTTCCAATAACATTGATTGAAACTAGTTTTTTATCTTTTTTTGATTTGTAAATATTAAATTCATAAGATTTCAATTTTAATCCATGTAAAAAATGCCCTACAAAATTTTTGATTTTATTATTGGCCGTATCTGAGTTTACAAAATAATCACTTTTCTTTTTATAATCTATATAACCATAAAATTTAGCTCCTAAACCTTCTACATCAGAAACTTTCATATCACTCTTGATAGACACTAAAAATATAGTTTTTTTAGAATTAATTTCAAAAAAAAGTAAATTTTTTTTTAAATCACTAGTCTTTAATAAATCTGAAATATATAAAAACTCAGAATTTGAAACATACTTTTTTAATCCATTAATATTGAATTTTTCATCAACAAATAAGACTAGATTTGACGAAACTTTTTTTGAATTATTACTTTTATAATTAATTTGAACTGACATAAATTTTAAATACACTCAACGCGAGTAGAGTGGTATATATTGTTAAAATTAAGACATTTCAATGAAAAAAATTATATTTAGAAAATTATTATTAGACTGTTTAACCTTTTTCTTTTTAACTCTATTTGGCATTAGTACAATTATTTGGGTTTTTCAGGCTGTAAATTTTTTGGATATAATGATTGAAGATGGCAGAAATTATAACGTTTATTTTAATTATACATTATTAAATTTTCCAAAAATTATTAGCAGAATTTTGCCTTTTGCACTCTTTTTTAGCTTCTCTTATACATTCCTTAAGTATGAGACAAGTAATGAGTTAATTATTTTTTGGAATCATGGAATTAATAAAATGCAAGTAATTAATTTTTTTTTCTGGATTTCAATTTTAATAATGTTGATGCAAATTATTCTTGTTTCAATTGTTGTACCGAAAACTCAGGAATTAGCTAGATCGAAGTTAAGAAGTTCAAACGTTGATTATTTTGAAGGCTTGATAAAACCTAAAAAATTTAATGATACCATCAAAGGGCTCACTATTTATGCTGAGGATAAAGATATAAATAAAGAATTTAAAAATATTTACATAAAAAAAAATAATTCTGTTTCAGGATTTCAAATCACTTTTGCAAAAAAAGGAGTTTTTGAATTAAAAGGTAATAAAAGAATTTTGGTTTTGTATGATGGTCAAACATTAAATCAAAATGGTAAAAATATTACTAATTTTGATTTTTCTAAATCAGATTTTGGGCTAGCAAACATGGACTCTCACCTTGTTACTCATAAAAAACTTCAAGAACAATCAACAATCACATTAATAGAATGTTTACAATTTCTTTTAGATATAAAAAAAAATAAAATAAAAGATTGTTCTCGAGACAACACTCGAAATATTTACAAAGAATTATTTAAAAGATTAATTAATCCTCTTTATTTACCTGTTTTGATTTTAATTTCTTTAATGTTAATTTTAAACTCAAAAGAAAATTTTAAATATAATAAGAATAAATATCTAATTTTTTTTATCGGCTTTTTAATAATAATCTTATCTGAAAGCTCTCTTGGTTATATTACAGATAATTTAATTAAAAATATTTCTATTTTGATTTTGCCGTTAATTTTTACTTTTTTAGTTTACTTATTTTACATTTACAAATTGAGTTTAATTTATAGAAAAATATTATAATGAAGACTTACACAAAATTTTTAATTACTGGGTTTATAAAATCTTTTTTAAATGTTTTTTTTGTAATGACGAGTCTAGTATTTATTCTAAATATACTTAAAGAAATTGAGTTTTTTAGCACAAAAGAAGTAAATTCTTTTTATCCTATCTATTTATCAATTATGAATTCTCCATCTATTATTTTTGAAATGTTTCCTTTTATTTTTTTAATAGGCACTCAATTTTTTTTCATAAAATTATTTAATAATGATGAAATAAATATTTTTAAATATTCTGGACTTAAAAATATTAAAATAATTAAAATATTAAGTTTAGTTAGCTTTTTAATAGGAATACTTACAATCACAGTATTTTATTCGCTTTCCTCTAATCTGCAGCATTATTATATACAAATAAAAAATCAATTTGCTGAAGATAAGATTTATTTAGCAGTAATAAATAAAAATGGTTTATGGATTAAAGATGTTGTTAATGAAAAAGTTAGTATTATCAATTCATCAAAAGTTAATAATAATTTTTTAACCGACACATTCATAACAACTTTTGATAAAAATTTTAATTTAGTTGAAAGTATAAGCAGTGACAAGATTGATATAAAAAAAAATGAATGGCTAATTTATGATGCAACAGTTTTTAAAAATAACATAAGCCAAAAGATTGATTTATTAAAATTTAAATCTAATTTTAATCAAAAAAGAATTGAAAGTTTATTTTCAAATTTATCCTCTTTATCTTTATTAAAACTTATTGATTTAAGAAAAAATTATAAATCATTAAATTATTCAACTGTGGATGTAGACATGCAGATTTATAAAATTGTAACATATCCTTTATTTTTAGTAATAATGACAATCCTGTCATCAATCATAATGCTCAATAGCAAAAAATCTAGTAGCAAAGTTATTCAAATAATTATTGGTTTATTTTTTTCAGTTGTAATTTATTATATAAACAACCTTTTTAATGTAATGGGATCAACTGAAAAAATTCCATTAATGGTTTCTGTGTGGACTCCGATCATTTTTTTGGCGTTAGTAAATTTAATAATGTTAATAAATATTAATGAAAAATAAGTTAAGATATTTTCTTTTAATTATATTTTATAGTTTGCTGTTATTAAAAACAGTTGAAGCAAATGAACCTTTCGTATTCAATGTAACTGAAATTGAAATTTTAGAAAATGGAAATCAAATTAATGGATATAAAGGTGGCACAGCAATCTCTGAGGATGGCAGCACAATTACAGCAAAAAGTTTCGTTTACAATAAGCTCACAAATATTTTAGAAGCAATTGGCAATGTAAAATATGTTGATGTTCCAAAAAATATTATTATTGAAACTGACAAAGCTATTTATTTTAAAAATAATGAAAAAATA
>CABXRX010000002.1 GCA_902514745.1 uncultured Pelagibacteraceae bacterium
TCGTTAATTCAAAAAATTTAGTAGGAATTGCGAATGAAAACAAAAACTAAAGTTGTAGTAGTCGGTGGTGGAGTAGTAGGGGTTAGCGCACTTTATCATTTAGCAAAAAAAGGTTGGTCAGATGTTGTTCTAGTTGAGCGAAAAGAATTAACCTCAGGTTCTACATGGCATGCTGCAGGTTTGTTACCATTATTTAACATGAGTTATTCGGTTGGACAACTTCATAAATATGCAGTGGATCTTTATAAAAAATTAGAGGAAGAAACTGGAAAAAATGTTGGCTTTAGTGTTGTATCAAATATTCGATTAGCGAGTACGAAAGATAGAATGGATGAATACCATCAATACGCAGGTGTTGCTCAAACTATTGGTGTAGATGTAAAATTTTTAACACCAGATCAAGTGAAAGAAATTTGGCCTTTATGTCATACAGATGATTTAGTTGGTGCAATCCAACACCCAGAAGATGGTTATATTCAACCTGCTGATTTAACGCAAGCAATGGCAACTGGTGCAAGAAACATGGGCGCTGAGATTTATAGAAACACAACTGTACTTTCTATGAAACAAACTAAAGATGGCTGGGTAGTTGAAACTGACAAGGGATCAATAGAGTGTGAACATATTATTTCTTGCTCAGGAAATTTTGCAAGACAAACTGGAGAAATGGTTGGTTTAGATATTCCAGTTATCCCAGTTGAACATCAATACATCGTTACAGAACCTCATCCTGAAATACAAAAAAGAAAAAAGGAAGGTTTACCTGAGATGGGAGTTTTGAGAGATAGTGATAGTAGATGGTATATGAGAGAAGAGGCTGGTGGATTAATTTTAGGTCCGTATGAAGATGGTGCACCAGCATGTTATGTTGAAGGACCATCAAAAGAATCTGAATATGAATTATTTCAAGAAGATTTAGATAGACTTGCACCACATATTGAAGGCGCAATTCACCGAGTCCCTGCTTTTGGTGAGGTGGGAGTAAAAAAAGTTTACAACGGAGCAATCTGTTATACACCAGATGGTAACCCAATAGTTGGACCAGCTTGGGGATTAAAAAATTTTTGGATTAATGAGGGACACAGTTTTGGTATAACAGCAGCGGGAGGTGCTGGTTGGCAATTAGCCGAGTGGATTGTAGATGGTGAACCAACAATCGATATGTTAGGAGTTGAGCCAAGACGTTACGGAAATTATGCAACTAAATCTTATTTAAAAGCAAAAAATGAGGAAGCATATAGCCATGTGTTTATTGTTCATTATCCAGATGAAGAAAGACCAGCTGCAAGACCTTTAAGGACAGCCCCATGTTATGAAAGAATGAAAAATCTTGGTGCAGTTTTTGGTCAAAAATTTGGCTGGGAAAGACCAAATTTTTTTGCAACTGATGGTATGGAGCAAAAAGATGATTGGTCATTTAGAAGGTCAAAATGGTTTGAAGCCATCAAGAAAGAATGTCAAAATGTAAAAGAAAACGTTGGTCTTTTAGATATGACTGCATTTGCAAAATGCAGAATTAGAGGACCTAAAGCTGAGGAATTTTTAGATTATTTAGTAGCCAATAAACTTCCAAAAAAAATTGGAAGAATAAATTTATGTCATGCACTAAATACAAAAGGTGGAGTGCATTCTGAGTTTACAATTATGAAAGAAGCAGAAAATAGTTATTATTTAGTTTCTGCAGGTGCAAATTTAAGACTTGATCATGATTGGATTCAGAAATGGATGCCAACAGACGGGTCTGTTATTTTTGAAGATTTAACTAATAGCAATGGGGTTTTAGTTGTTGCTGGTCCTAAGGCAAGACAGCTAATGCAAAAAGTTTCAACTGATGATTTTTCTAATGAAAACTTCAAATGGTTGACAGCTAAAAATGTAAATGTTGGATATGCACCAGTAAATGCTATGAGAGTTAATTTTGTTGGAGAACTAGGATGGGAATTGCATCATCCAATTGAATATCAAAATCATATTTTTGATAAGTTAATGGAAGCCGGAAAAGAACTTGGAATTAAACCCTTCGGTATCAGAGCAATGAATAGTTTGAGAGTAGAAAAATCGTACAAGCTAGTAGGGACAGAGCTTTCAATAGAGTACTCCCCTTATGAGTCTGGATTAGATAGATTTGTTCATCCTAACAAAGGGAATTTTATAGGTCTAGAAGCATTAAATAAATGGAGAGAAAAAGGATTTGATAACAAATTAGTTACATTAGAAGTTCACAACACAAAAGATGCAGATGTATTAGGAAATAACCCTATATACAAAGATAACAAAGTTGTAGGCAGAGCAACAGGTGGAGAGTTTGGTTTCAGATTAGATAAATCAATAGCTTTAGCAATGGTAAAACCAGACTTTTCAAATGTGGGCGACAAATTACAAGTTGATATTTTAGGAGAAATGTACGACGCTACCGTCATTGAAGAGAGTCCATATGATTCTGAAAATAATTTATTAAGAGCTTAATGAAAATTTTAGTCGCTGTAAAAAGAGTTATCGATTATAATGTACAAATAAGAGTCAAGGAAGATGGCTCAGGAATTGTTACTGAAAATGTTAAGATGTCAACAAATCCACCAGACGATAATGCTATAGAAGAGGCAGTAAAAATTAAAGAAGCTGGAAAGGCTACAGAAGTTATCGCTATAACTGTTGGTGAGGAAAAATCACAAGAAACTGTAAGAAAAGCATTAGCCGTTGGAGCTGATAGAGGAATTCATGTAAAGGCTGATGGGATTATTGAGCCGTTGGCTGTTTCGAAAATATTACAAAAAATTGTCGAAAAAGAAAAACCTGATTTAGTATTTATGGGAAAACAAGCTATTGATGATGATTGCAATCAAACAGGACAGATGTTAAGTGCGTTGTTAGATTGGCCACAAGCAACATTTGCATCAAAGATAGATGTAAAAGATGGAAAACTTGAAGTGACCAGAGAAATTGATGAGGGATTAGAAACAATCGAAGTTAATACTCCAGCAATTGTTACATGTGATTTAAGACTAAACGAACCGAGATATGCCTCACTTCCAAATATTATGAAGGCAAAGAAAAAACCAATTGAGCAAATTAATGCATCAGATTTAGGTGTTGATATATCATCAAAAATTCAACAGATAAAAGTTGAAGAACCTCCTAAAAGACAAGCTGGAATAAAAGTCTCAAGTGTTGCAGAATTGGTTCAAAAACTTAAAAATGAGGCAAAGGTTATATAATGGCAGTACTATTAATTGTTGAGCATAATAATAAAGAGTTAAAAGCATTTACTCTTAATGCAGCAACAGCAGCTTCTCAAATAGATGGTGAAGTTCATGCTTTAGTAATTGGAAATAATTGTACAGATGCTGCAAAAGCTGCATCAGAGTTACCAGTAGTAAAAAAAGTTATACAAGTTGAGGCAGCACATTATGAAAATTTCATTGCGGAAAATTTTGCGCCAGTAATATTAAAACTTGCTGAAAATTATTCTCATATAGTTTGTTCAGCAAATACATTTGGTAAAAATCTTATGCCAAGAATAGCTGCTAAGTTAGATACTTCACAAATTAGTGATATTATTAAAGTTGTATCTAAGGATACTTTTATTAGACCAATATATGCAGGAAATGCATTTGCTACAGTAAAAAGTAACGATGCAAAAAAATGTGTTACTATAAGACCTACATCTTTTGATCCTTGCGATAATTCTGGTGGATCAGCTCCAATAGAGAATGCTGATGCAGGTGATGAATTTACAACTACAAAATTTATTAAAAGAGAAGAAATTAAATCAGACAGACCCGAACTTGGTACAGCCAGAATTGTTGTTTCAGGCGGAAGAGGAATGCAAAATGGAGATAATTTTAAATTAATTACTGCTGTCGCAGATAAATTAAATGCAGCAATAGGTGCATCAAGAGCTGCTGTAGATGCTGGTTATATTAGTAACGACCATCAAGTAGGCCAAACAGGTAAAGTTGTTGTTCCAGATTTATATATTGCAGTCGGAATATCAGGAGCAATCCAACATTTAGCTGGCATGAAAGAAAGTAAAGTGATTGTAGCAATTAATAAAGATGGTGAAGCACCAATTTTTAGTGTCGCAGATTATGGTTTAGAGGCAGATTTATTCGAGGCTCTTCCTCAGTTTTTAGAAGAACTGAACAAATTAAACACTATACAAAAATAATTCTTAAAGATAAAAATACCAAATGGGTAGAGAGTCAATGGAGTATGACGTGGTTATTATTGGGGGTGGTCCCTCAGGTTTAGCCACAGCTATTAGATTAAAACAATTAGACTCAGAGTTAAATGTTTGCTTACTCGAAAAAGCTTCTGAAATTGGAGCTCATATTCTTAGCGGCAATGTCTTTGAAACTAGAGCTTTAGATGAACTTCTTCCAAATTGGAAAGAGCTAAATTCACCCATAAAAACAAAAGTGTCAAAAGAAAAATTTTTATTTTTAGGTAAAACTAAATCATTAAGTTGGCCTACTTGGTTGCTTCCAGCAGTCCAGCAAAATCATAATAATTATATTATTAGTTTAGCAAATTTATGCAGATGGCTTGCAGAACAAGCAGAAGCGTTAGGTGTTGAAATTTTTCCAGGATTTCCTGCAAGTGAAATTTTATACAATGATGATGGTTCAGTTAAAGGTGTTGCAACTCAAGACATGGGAATAGATAAAGAGGGTAATCAAAAAGATAGTTATGAACCTGGGATAGAATTATTAGGCAAGGTTACAGTGTTTGCTGAAGGATGTAGAGGTCATTTAGGAAAGCAATTAATTGAAAAATTTAATCTTTCAGACGGTAAAGATCCACAACAATACGGAATTGGCTTTAAAGAAATTTGGGAAGTAGAAGAAAAAAACCATGAAGAGGGAATGGTAATGCATACTGCTGGATGGCCTTTAGATAATAATACTTATGGCGGAAGTTTTATGTATCATGCAGAAAATAAACAAGTTTTTCTAGGTTATGTAATTGGACTAGATTATAAAAATCCTCACCTTTCTCCATTCGATGAATTTCAAAGATTTAAAACTCATCCAGCAATTAGAAAGATAATTTCTGGAGGAAAAAGAATATCATATGGTGCTAGAGCTTTAATTGAAGGGGGACTACAAAGTTTGCCTCAAATGTTTATGCCAGGTGCATTATTGGTTGGATGTGATGCCGGAACGTTAAATATGCCTAAGATAAAAGGTTCACATACTGCAATGAAAAGTGGAATGATTGCAGCTGAGACTATAATTGAAAACATTAAAGAAAATAAAGATTTATCTAATTATGAGGAAAAATTTAAAAATAGCTGGGTATATAAAGAGCTTCATGCAGCACGAAATGTTAAACCAAGTTTCAGCTGGGGTTTAATTCTTGGTATTATATTTACAGGAATTGATCAAATTCTTTTCAAAGGAAAGCTGCCATTTACCCTAAAACATAAGCACGCAGATCACGAAACTTTAAAACCAGCAAACGAAATGCCAAAAATAGAATATCCAAAATATGATAATGTAATAACATTTGATAAAACAAGTTCAGTTTATCTAACTGGCACTAATCACGCAGAAAATCAGCCTGTTCATTTGAAACTTAAAGATCCCAATTTACCTATTAGTTATACTTTGGAGAAATTTGATGAACCTGCCCAAAGATATTGTCCTGCTGGTGTTTATGAGGTTCAAAAAGAAAATGATATAAATAAGTTTGTGATCAATTCTCAAAATTGTATTCACTGTAAAACTTGCGATATCAAAGAACCATCTCAAAATATTACTTGGGTTACTCCAGAAGGCAGTGGTGGACCTAAATACGGAAATATGTAATTTAAGATAAATCTATTGCAAACTTTTTTAGAGTTTCAATAGGTAAGTGTTTAAGAGTATTTTTATGAGTTCTCTTTAAAAATACAGGACATCCTTTTCCAGCTTCAACAGCTTTTGCATACCAACTTGCACAAACACACCATCCATCACCATCTTTTAAACCAGGAAATCCAAACTCAGGATGAGGTGTAATTAAATCATTACCTGCAATTTTTAACCATTCTAAAAATTCAGTTGTAACTTTTGCACAAACTGTATGAACACCATGATCATTTTCATCTGTGTTACAACAACCATCACGATACCAACCTGTTAAAGGATTGTTAGAGCACTCTTCTAGATCTTCACCTAAAACATTTTTTTGTTTATCACTCATTATATTTTTGTTGGATTAGGCTGACCCTTATAAACTTCTTCTGGATCAAATTTTTTTTCTTTTTCTAAAAATTCCATTTCTATTTTACGGCCGTTATCAATGGGCCCCATTGTAACTGATCTGTAAAAACAAGATCTATACCCTACATGGCAACTCGCACCATCTCCTATATCAACAGTCATCCATACAGAGTCTTGATCATCATCAATTCTTAATTCTGTTACTTTCTGAGTGAATCCACTAGTTTTACCTTTGTGCCAAATAGCTTTTCTTGATCTACTAAAATAATGAGCTTCTTTTGTCTCGATAGTTTTTTTTAATGCTTCAACATTCATGTACCCGTGCATTAAAACATCTTTAGTTTTAGAACACATTGTAATTACAGGTATCAGACCATCATTATCAAACTTTGGAGAAAGAAGGTTTCCTTCCTCAATTTCCTTTACATTTTCTCTTTTTTTGAACATATGGTGTGATTATTTAGCATATATTTTGATATATTAAATATTTTTAAAAATAAGGAATTACTGTATAAAAAGGCGCAATGAAATTAGTAAAAGACACAGATGATAAAATATTAGAAACAAATAGTGTTTCTGATAAAGAAGCTGAGGAAGCATTTAAAACTATTTTAACTTGGTTGGGTGAAGATCCAAATAGAGAAGGATTATTAGAAACACCTAAAAGAGTTATGAAAGCCTATAAAGAATATTTTTCAGGTTACAAAGTTGATCCAAATAAGATCTTAGATAAAACTTTTGGAGATGTAGATGGATATGATGACATGGTAATACAAAAAAATATTTCTGTTCAAAGTCATTGTGAACATCATATGGCACCAATTATTGGTAAAGCTCATGTTGCATATATTCCTAAAGAAAGAGTTGTGGGTTTAAGTAAACTTGCAAGAGTTGTTGAAGTATTTTCAAAAAGATTGCAAACTCAAGAGAGACTTACAATGCAAGTAGCTAAGACTTTAATGGAATCTTTAGATGCTAAAGGTGTAGCTGTAACAATTGACTCAACTCATCAATGTATGACTATGAGAGGAATAAAAAAAGAACAAGCATCAACTGTTACAAATTACTACTTAGGTCAATTTAAAGAAGACCTTAGTTTTCAAAATAGATATTTAAGGTTTATAAGTATCGCAAAAGATTAAAGTGCCAGATCAATTCAAAGCATTAATTATCAATCAAGAGGGTGATAATTTTACTAGAGAAGTAAAATCAATTGATAAAAGTTTTCTTAAACATGGGGATGTAACTGTAAAAGTTGAATATTCAGGCCTAAATTATAAAGATGCTTTAATTTTAAAAAATGGGGCTAGACTAGTAAAAGAATTTCCTCATATACCAGGTATTGATTTTTCAGGAATTGTTGAAGAGAGTTCTAATGAAAAGTTTAAACCAGGAGATGAAGTTATTTTAACTGGTTGGAGAGTAGGTGAAATTTATTTTGGTGGCTACTCTCAATACGCAAAAGTAAAGGGTGAATTTCTAGTAAAAAAACCAAAAAATTTATCTTTAAAACAAGCAATGATAATGGGTACAGCTGGTTTTACTGCATTACAAAGTTCATTTACTACCAAAACAACTAGAGAAGAATTGTTATTAGGTGAAAAAGTTGAGAATGTAATTGTAAGTGGAGCCTCAGGTGGAGTTGGTAGTATGAGTGTAATGATACTAAATAAACTTGGCTGTAATGTAACTGCCGTTACAGGAAAAGATAATAATGCTGACTATTTAAAATCAATAGGTGCAAAAAACGTTATAAATACTAGCGAATTAACTAAAGAAGCAAGACCATTAGATAAAGGATTATGGGATGGAGCAGTAGACACTGTTGGAGGCAATGTTTTAGAAAATATTTTATCTCAAACAAAAGATGGTGGAATAGTTTCTGCATGTGGAAATGCTGCTGGAATTAAATTAAATACAACTGTCATGCCATTTATTATTAGGGGTGTTAAATTATGGGGAATAAATTCTGTAACTGCATCATTACCTAGAAGACAATTTTTATGGAATGAGGCATCAAAATTAATAGATTTTGAATTGTTGGAAAAATCAGTTAAAGAAATCGGCTTAGATGACCTAAATGAAATCTATGATAAAATGTTAAAGGGTGAAACTTCAGGTAGATATATTATCAACCTGAGCAAGTAATGGATTGGGATAAATTAAAAATTTTTCATGCGGTTGCTGAAGCAGGCAGTTTTACTAATGCAACAGTCAATTTAAATTTAAGTCAATCTGCAATAAGTAGACAGATTCAATCTTTAGAACAAGATTTAAAAGTGCAACTTTTTGAAAGACATGCAAGAGGATTAACTCTCACTGAAAATGGTGAGTATGTTTTTAAAACTGCGCATGAGGTAATTAGTAAATTAAAAGAAGTTGAAACATCGTTAGGAGATCAAAAAAATAAACCAACTGGAAAACTAACAATTACGACCGTAAGAAGTTTTGGAACACACTGGTTAACACCAAGAATTCAAGAGTTTATGAGATTAAATCCAGAAATTGAAATTGAATTAGTTTTTGATGATAAAGAACTAGACTTAAGTACACGTCAAGCTGACATTGGTATTTTTATGAGAAGACCTAAACAATTAAATTATATCCAAAAAAAATTAATAGATATTAAATACTATGTTTATGGATCTAATAAATATTTAGAAAAATTTGGAATGCCAAAAACGATCGCTGATTTAAATAAACATAAGTTTATTTCTTTTGGAAAAGGCGCTCCTTCTCCAGTTTATAATCCTGATTGGGCTTTAAAACTTGGAATGTATGACGGTAAAAAAAGAAAAACAGTAATGAAAGTAAATAGTGTTATGGGTTTACTATTAGCCGTAGAATCCGGAGTGGGTTTAGCTGCCTTACCGGAGTATTTAGTATCTAATTCCAGTAATGTGATTAAAGTATTACCTAAATCAGAAGGGCCTATTACAGAAGCTCACTTTGTTTATCCTCAGTCTTTAAAAAATACTGCTAGAGTTCAAGCTTTTAGAAACTTCTTATTCAGTAAAATAGGCGACTGGAAATAAAATTTCCCCAAAAATTTAGCTCAAATCCATTATTTACGACTTTACAACTGCGTCAATATATGCGATTGATAATCATTCGCAATGAGAATAATTCTCAACCGCAAATTAACGTTAATAACAAGGTAATTATGAAAAAAATATCGATTGTAACATTGATAATGTCTTTATTTGTATCAGCTTTTGCTGTTGCAGCTGAAGTAAACATTTTTAATGCAAGACACTATAAAGCTGATGCTGAAATGTATGATAATTTTACAGCAGCTACAGGAATTAAAGTAAATTTAATTAATGGTAAATCAGGAGCTTTAGAAAAAAGAATAGCAGAAGAGGGCGTAGATTCTTCAGCTGATCTTTATATCACTGCTGATGCTGGAAGATGTGGAGCAATGGACGCTAAAGGTTTGCTTCAAGGCGGTTTATCATCTGAAACAATAAGAGCATCTGTACCTAAAAACTTTAGAACTAATAAGTGGGTTGGAGTAGCAAAAAGAGCAAGAATTATTTACTACTCACCTGAAAGAGTAAGTGGTGCAGAACTGTCTGGTTTAACTTATGAAGGTTTAGCTGATCCAAAATGGAAAGGCAGAATAGTAATAAGAAAATCAAGCAACATTTATAACAAATCACTAGTAGCTTCATTAATTGAAAATAATGGAAAAAAAGCTACTGCTGAATGGGCAAAAGGTGTTGTTGCAAATATGGCTAGAGATTCTAAAGGTAACGATAGAGCTCAAATAATGGCTGTAGCTGCTGGAGAAGCAGATATAGCTGTAGCAAACACTTATTATCTAGCACTTATGTTATCAGGAAATAAAGGTGCAGAACAACAAGCAGCAGCAAAAAAAGTTAAGGCTTTTTTCCCTAACCAACAAGGCAGAGGAACACACATGAACATCAGTTGTGCTGCTTTAGTTAAAGGAGCGCCTAACAAAGCAAATGCAATTGCACTTGTTGACTTTTTATTATCACCAGAATCTCAGGAACACTTTACTAATAATACGTTTGAGTTTCCAATGATAGGTGGTGTTTCTCCAAGTCCATTGGTAGTAAATAATTTAGGGTTAGATTTTAAACAAGATCTATCAACTAAAGTTTCTAGTTATGGAAAAAATCAAGCAGCTGCATTAGAGGTAATGACAGCCGCAGGTTGGAAATAAAAGAAACGTGAAAAAGAATTTATTTAACTTTAATTTAAGTAATTCTTCTAATGAGAGTGGTTCACTTGAGGGTCAGATAACATGTGAGCCATGCTCATCAGAGTGTGAAAAAATGAAAAGTAAAATAAATAATAGAAAATTATCCGATATAAAAGACGAAGAGGTTTTAAGTATCCTTACCCCGTTTAAATATTGATATATTTTTCTTTTTAATGATTGTGCTCAAATCTTTCTCCTAGGATCTTTACCCTTTCCTAATAATTAGTTTTGGGCACAAAAAAATATAACAATTAATTATGATTAAAGGATTTAAAATACCAAAAGTAATTTTTAGAGTAAGAGAGGGTGATACCTCTAATGATGAAGAAATTTGCGCTATTGGCGGAAAATGGACAGATAAATCTACAGATGATTATTTTAAAGGTAAAAGAGTAATTTTATTTAGTTTACCTGGAGCATTCACACCGACATGCTCTTCTCAACAATTACCAGGGTTTGAGAAAAATGCAGCTAAATTAAAAAATTTAGGGATTGATGATATATACTGCTGCTCAGTTAATGACTCTTATGTGATGAATGCTTGGGCAAAAAAAATGAATATTTCTAATGTAAAAGTGATTCCAGATGGGTCTGGACTTTTTACAAAATATATGGGGATGTTAATTTCTAAAGATCATGATGGTTTTGGCCAAAGAAGTTGGCGATACATGGCTATAATTAATGACGGAGTGGTCGAAAAATGGTGGCAAGAACCAGGTATAAATAATTCAGGTTCTGATGACGATCCATATGTAGAGACAACACCTGAAAACTCAATTAGTTATCTTACTGAAAAAAAGTAAATTTATATTAAATAAGTAAATTTATATTATAAGACCAAGTTATGTTTAAGAACTTTAATATTTGGTTTGCATCATCTTTAATCGTATCCATAGGTGTATTGATACCTATCATTACTGTATCTTTAAGTTTTTTTGAAGATACTTCAAATTATTACCAAATTTTAAAAGATACTTTTTTATTAGAATATATTTTTAATTCATTAATTTTGCTGGTCAGCGTTTTAATTTTAACTTTTTTGATTGGTACTACTTGTGCTTATTTGGTTTCTTTTTATAGATTTCCGTTTAGTAATTTTTTTAAATGGGCTCTAATACTTTCTTTTGCAGTTCCACCTTATATATACGCATATTCATTGACAGCTTTTTTTGAAAACTATGGGACAGCATTTACAATATTAACAAATTTATTTGGAGAAGGATCCTATAACAAACATATTCCAAAATTTGATGGAGTTTTTGGTTCAATTCTTTCAATGTCTTTTTCTTTATATGCTTACGTTTATATTTTATCAAGAGCTTCGTTTTTATATCAATCTCAAAATTTAATCGATCTAGGAAAAAGTCTTGGGTTTTCAAAATTTAAGGCATTGTATTCTTTGATTATACCAGCGGCTAGACCTGCAATAGTTGCGGGTTTATCACTTGTTGCAATGGAAACTTTGGCAGAATTTGGAGCAGTAGATTTCTTTTCAATAAATACTTTGACCACAGGCATTTATAATTCCTGGATATCATTTGATGATTTAGCATTTTCAAATCGATTATCTTTTTTCTTATTATTATTTATATTTGCATTATTTATAATTGAAAATTTTTCTAGAAAAAAAGCTAAATATCATTTTAATAGTAGAGGTGGATTTAAACAAAAAGAAAAAATCCAACTTTCAGGAAAGAATTCGTTTTTTGCATTTTTATTTTGTTTTTTAATATTTTTTCTAAGTTTTTTATTTCCTTTAAGCCAAATGCTATATTGGACAATAAAATTTCCGGAAAATTTATTTGATTTGGATGTTGTAACATTGACTTTAAATACCTTATATCTTGTTACTTTATCAAGTTTTGTTCTAATTGTGTTTTCTCTTGTTTCAAATTATGGAAATAGAGTTTCAAAAAATAAAACTCTAAATTTATTATCAACTTTATCTATATCAGGATATGCAATACCAGGTGTTATTTTAGCAGTAGCATTCATAACTTTCATAGCTTGGTTCGATGAAAATATAGTTAAGGCTTTAGGTTTTTTATCAATCAAAAAGATTTTCATAGGCACTGTTTTAGGCTTGGTTTTAGTATATTTTGTCAGATTTTATTCATTAGCTTTCAATGGTATCAAATCAGGTTATGAAAAAATAAATATCTCTGTAGATGAGAGTGCATATTTACTTGGATATTCAAAACAAAAGACTTTTACTAATATACATGTCCCCTTTTTAAGAAACTCACTTTTATTTGTAGGCATATTAGTGTCTCTGGAGATAGTAAGAGAATTACCAATTACATTAATTTTAAGACCATTTAATTTTGAAACATTTGCAACAACTGCTTACATATCTGCATCAGAAGACCTATTAGAAGCTGCCGCTGTTCCATCTTTATTTTTAATTTTAATGGCAACAATATTTATAATGTTTACATCTAAATATATTTTAAGGGAAAAATGAGTACTAATTTTTTAGAGGTAAAGAATGTCGATTTTAAAATTGGTGGAAAAACTAAGGTAAAAAATGTTTCTTTCTCAATTGAAAATAAAGGTGAAACTATATGCCTTCTGGGGCCATCTGGAATAGGAAAAACAACAATATTACGAACTATTGCTGGATTAGAAAAAATTGAGAAGGGTTCTATAAAATTAAATGGTAAGTTGTTATCTTCGAACGAAAAAAATGTAGAACCAGAAGATAGAAATGTATCATTAGCTTTTCAGGAAAACAGTTTATTTCCTCATTATACTGTAGAAAAAAATATATTATTAGGGGCAGAAAAAAATAAAGGCAGAAAAAAAAATAAATTAAGCTTTAAAGAGATAATTAAATTATTAGATATTTCTAAAATATTAAAAAAATTTCCACACGAAATAAGTGCTGGCGAAGCACAGAGAGCATCACTTGCAAGATCTTTATTAACACAACCTGATCTTTTATTGTTAGATGAACCGTTATCTAATGTTGATCAAAGTTTTAAAGAGGAAATACAAGTTAGGCTTAAAAAAATACTTAATAAACTTAAGATTACAACAATAATAGTAACACATGATTCTTATGAGGCTTTTTATTTAGGATCAAAATGTGGAATTATTTTAAAACAAAAACTTAGACAGTTTGATGATCCTTATAAAGTTTACCATTTCCCAAACTCTATTGAAGTAGTTAATTTTTTAAATAGAGGAATTTTGATTCCTGCAAAAGTAACTAGTCAAACCACTTTAGAAAATGATGATTTAGGTTTAATTGAGGGACGTTTCATAAAAAATTATCCTATAGGAGCAAATGTTCAATTATTACTTCAGCCTGAGGACTTGGAACACGACGATAATAGCAATCTAAAATTAGAGGTTGTTGATAGGAAATTTAGAGGAACAAATTTTATATATACTCTTAAAACTTTAAGTGAGAAACTAATTCCAGTTCTTGTTAACACTCATCATCATGAAATTCATGAAATACACGATAAGTTTGGAATAAAAAGACCTATTCGACTTGAGCATATAGTTTGCTTTTAGTAAAAGTGAAATAAATGTTATCAAAAAAACAATTATTTATCAAGGGGATGATAGACATTTCCCCACATATGTTATCTGTAATTCCATTTGGAATTATCTGTGGAGCAATTGGTGTTGAACTGGGTTTTAATCCATATTTAGTTTATGCAATGTCTTTCATTATATTTGGAGGTGCATCACAAATTGTATTCTTACAACTGCTTTCTGGAGGTGCTTCAAGCTTAGTGGCTGTTACATCTGTAGGAATTATTAATTCAAGACATTTATTATATGGAGCTGTTTTATCAGAATATTTAGAAAAATTATCTTTTATCAAAAAATTACTAATTTCTTATTTCGTTGTAGACCAGGGTTTTGCTGAATCTAATAAATTTTTTAAAAAAAACAAAAATGAACAAAACTTGCATTACCATTTAATTGGAACAGGTTGTACTATGTGGGTTTTTTGGCAAATTTCAACACTATCAGGCATTATTCTAGGCTCATTCGTTCCAGAAGAACTTGGATTGAAATTTGCAATTCCCCTTACTTTTATTGCTATTGTTGTTCAAGATTTAAAAAAAATGGATCATGTAATTATTATGATTACTTGTGGTTTAAGTTCTTTATTATTTTTTGATGCTCCATTTAAATCTTACATAATAATTTCACCAGTTATCGCTTTATTTGTTGCTTCATTAATTTTGAGGTTAAAAAAATGACCTGGTTATCAATCATCGTTGCAGGCATATTAACTTATTTTACTAGAATGACTATGATTGCTTTAATTGATAGAGAAATGCTTGGAGATAAAATTAAATCTGTATTAGAATATGTTCCTTCAGCAGTATTTCCTGCAATAATATTTCCTGCAATTTTTATCAATGATTATGGATCATTTGTTGAAATAAATGACCCTAAAATTTTTGGAGCTATAGTTGCAGTTTTTGTTGGATATTTTTCAAAAAATATTATTGCAACTATTTTATCTGGATTAATTTCTTATTGGTTTTTAATTTTTGTTATAACTAATTAGAACCTAATTTAATATTTCTACTAACGTTAGACTCTATCATTTTAGGTTTAGATAAATTTAAGTTCGACATAATATCTACATATTCATCTATGCTGTTTACCTGTAATCTAGGATTAAACTTTTTTTCAGTTCCAATCGTACTTACTTTTTTCCCATTATAATCATGACCTGGATAAACAAAAGTTTCTTCAGGTAATTTCAAAATTTTATTGAATAAAGAATTGTAAGCAGATTTTGAACACCCATTTTGAAAATCTGTTCTACCAGTTCCATTTATTAGAAGAGTATCACCTGTAAAAAGATGATTATTCATTAAAAAACTATAGCTATCTGAAGTGTGTCCGGGAGTATATAACGCTCTAATTTTTAGATTATCTACATCTATATACTCGTCATCTTTTACTTTTATTTCTACCAACTCCGCAGGCGTATGAGCACCCATTATTGTTGAGCATTTTGTAATATTTTTAAGTTCAGAAGCTCCTGTTACGTGATCAGCATGAATGTGAGTATCAATTACTTTTACTAATTTTAAATCTAATTCCTCAAGTAAACTAATATATTCGTTTACATTTTCTATAACTGGATCAATGATCAGCGCCTCTCTACTTTTTCCTGAAGAAATTAAATAAGTATAAGTTGAAGATTTAGTATCAAATAATTGCTTAAAAATCATTTATTTATATTAACATATAAGTACAAATTGACCCATTGTTAAAAGATATCTAATTAATATTTGTATACTATGAAAATTATAAAAATCTTACTTATATTAACGTGTTTAAATTCATTAGCTTATGCTGATGAAAACATGAAAATAGGTTCTAAAGGAAATGAGAACGATATATTTCGAGTAATAAAAGTTATCATGTATGACAATTATTATGAGCCAAATTCATTTCAAATAAATGCAGGCGAGACTATAAAATTTGAAGTAGAAAATGCAGGTGAGCTTGTTCATGAGTTTAATATAGCGAACAAAATGATGCATATAAAACACCAGCCTGAAATGGAAAAAATGGTAGAGAATGAGATTCTTTTAGCTGACTCAATTGATAAAAATAAAATGAAGATGATGGCAAAAATAGATAAGTCTATGAGTCATTCACACAGTAATAGTGTTTTGTTAGAACCAAAGCAAAAAGGAAATATCATTTGGAAATTTGAAAACGCAGTTAACATTGAAGTAGCTTGTAATGTTCCTGGTCATTATCAAGCTGGAATGATAGCCAAAGTTAATATAAAATAACCAAATGGACAATATTGTTGCTAACAATTTTAATTGGTCATGTAAACATACTTGGAAAAGAAGTGCTAAAAATACTGCTTGGTGTTTACTAGGCTGTGCTATTGGCGATTTTGGAACAATTTTATTTTTTCAATTAACTAAAATCCCTTTCCCAGTTTTGGGAATTATGACACTAGCCATTATCAATGGTTTAATTACTAGTATTATTTTGGAAACATTCATTTTAATGAAACAAAATTTAGATTTTTCAAAAGCTTTCAAAACAGCAATGGGAATGAGCTTAATTTCAATGATAAGTATGGAAATCATGATGAATTTAACTGATTATATTTTTACTGGTGGAGCCATTTTAACATGGTGGGTTATACCAATAATGTTAATTGTGGGTTTTTTAACTCCTTGGCCTTATAATTATTGGCGATTAAAAAAATTTGGAATTTCTTGTCATTAATTTAATAACTAATTAAAATTTAGTCATTTAATTTTATCTAGATTTAAATAAATTTTCTAATGAATTAAACATATATATGAAACCATTAAAAAATTGGGATAACAATACTTGGCTTTCATCAAGAAAATATATTCACTCATTCAATAGTTTTGTATTAAAGCAAGTTAAGCTAGATAGAAATTCTAGAATTTTAGACATTGGTTGTGGTAGAGGTAAAATTTTAGAAAATTTATCTATTAAATTAAAATTATTAAATAAACCTATTGGTATAGATATAGAAAATCATAAAGATAAGAGTAAAAAAATAATTTTTAAAAAGACAGATGCGACATCTTTTATTTTAAAAAATAATATTAATTTTGATTTAATCTTAATCAAACAGACAATTCATCTATTAAAAAAAAAACAAGCACTTAAACTTTTGTCAATTTGTAAAAATAATCTAAATCCAGATGGAAAAATTATCATTTTAAGTTTAGATCCTCAAAAAAATGAAATACCAACATTTTTAATAATGAAAAAAAAATTAGAGATTTCATTAAATAAAGATAAAAAATTATTTAAATTCATCTTTAAAAATAGGGTTAAAATAGTTACTAAAAAATTTGTTTATGATGTGCAAATAAAAAAAACAAAATATCTTCAAATGATTAGAAATAGATATATTTCTACTTTATTAAATTTCACTGATGAGCAAATAAAAAAAGGGTTAAATGAAATTAGAAATAATTATGGAAATATATTAAAATTTAAAGATAGATTAATTTGCTTTATTATTAAAAATAATGATTCCTAATAAAATTAAAGAATACTTAGATAATTATATACACCAAGAAGTCTATATTCAAATAGCAGTCATAAAAGGTAAGGAAAAAATATCCACTAAAGCAGCAGTAAATAGTTATTTAAACTCAAATCATTTTAAAGATTTATCTGTAGGAAAACCTTACAATCATTTTATAGATGGATTGAATGACAAGTGTTTAATTAAATTAATCAATTCACCTATGAAAGATAAAGAAACAGATGATGAGGTAATCAAAGAACTTCAAAAAAAACTTAAAGAATTAAGTAATGAAGAGCTAAAAAATACTTTTTGGGAAATAGAAACTGGAGAATTTGTAAACAACGATCAAATCAAAGAACTTAAACAAGAGAGAGATAAAATGATCAAAAGTTTAGATCTAAAGAATAAAGAAATTGTCCATCAGACTCTAATTGATTTTTGCAAAAAATATGAGGAATTATGTATTGTTAAATACCCTGATGCGCCACTTCCATTGGAGATATTGAAATCTATTGGTTCCTAATTAACGGATAAACTTTAGGACTTAGATATTTTAGGTTCGTAATCATTATTAAAGCAAGAGTTACTAAGCCAATACTTAATCCTAGGTTAAATAAGACTTTAAAATCAAAAGCCCAAACTAATTCAAAGATATTTTCTATAATAAATTTAGAAGCAATTACCGCAAAAAAGATCGAAATCAATATCACTGATTTAAAGATTATTATAAATTCTATTAATGAGGAAAAAATAACTTCTTTTTTTGAAAATCCTAAAATTTTAAATACTAAGTTTTGATATTCTTTCACTTTTCCTTGCACCATAATGGCGCTAGAAATTACAATTAAACCAATAATAATAGTGACCGCTGAAATAAGTGTTACAGCTATAAAAACTTTATTTAAAACATCTGTTACTTTATTTAAATAATCTGCAATCTTAATCATGGATAAACTTGGTAATACGTCTAGCATTGAAGTTTCATCAAACTTTTCAATCGTTTCAAATTTAGCAGTTGCTAAATATTCATGAGGTATTTTATTTGCAAATTGAGGATTAAATAGCATAGCAAAATTAATACTAAGATCACGGTAATCAACTGCTCTAAAATTAACTATCTCACCATCGATTTCTCTACCATAAATATTAAGTGTGAATATATCACCTAATTTAATATCTAAATTTTTTGCAACTTCAGCATCTAAGGAAATTTGAAGTTGGTCAGGCTTGGTAAGGTCCCACCATTTACCTTTAGTTAATGGATTATCTTTTGGAACTTTGTCTACCCATGAAGATCTTCTATCACTACCAATTACCCAGTAGCTATCATTATCAGATTGAATATAAGTATTTGGATTAACTCCGTTAATTTTAATAATTCCAGATGATACCATTGGTACTACCTCAATCTTTGCATTAGCATCCATATTTAATATATTTTTTTCAAATATTTCTTTTTCTCCTTTTTGAATACCAACAAAAAAATAATCAGGAGCAATATCAGGTATGGATTTTGCAATTTCTCTTTGAAAATTAGTGCCAACTAATGCCAGTGTTAAAAGCAAAGTAACTCCTAGACCCAAAGACATAATTGTAATTGGAGTAATACTTTTTGTTTGTGTTATGTTTTTAATCGATACCTTTAAAGATATATTTGAAGTAGACTTAAATTTTTTTAAGAAATAAATGATTATTTTTGAAAGTAGAAAAAATACAATCAAACAGACAAAAAAAGCCAAAAAATATCCAATACTATAAATGGGTCTTTCAGACTCATAACTAAATAATAATACCAAAATAGATAATAAGATTAGACTTAAAGTTGTTGATTTTTTTGAATAATAAAATTCTAAATTTTGAAATACATTTCTAAATAAATTTGATGCCTTTACTTGATCGATAGAACTAATGGTTGGAATTGAAAAAATAATAAGAACTAATAATCCAACTAAAAATATTTTACTAAAATTTATAATTGAAAACACTGGAGAAACGTTTAGTCCCAATCCATCAGATAAATACTGATCTACAACAGGAACTATTAAAAAACTTGAGCCATATGCAAAGGTAGTGATTACTAAAAGTAAGATCAATAATTGAAGATAATAGAGTGTTTTGATATTTCCTGAGTAAAATCCTACTGCTTTTCTAACGGCAATAGACATATTGTTTTGATTGATAAAAGAAAGAAGAGTATTAGCAATTCCAATTCCTGCTATTAGCATTGCGCTAATAGAAACTAATGATAAAAACTGTGAAAAATTGTTGATAATTCTCTTTAATCCACTCGCAGAATTTTCAGGATACCGAAGTTTAACTTTTTGGTCATCTTTAAATATATTTTCTATTTTTTTTTCTATTTTTCTAGCATTATCTGCTTCGTTAAATTTTACTTTGTATTCATAGTTTAAAAAACTACCAATTCCATTGAGTTTTAAAATTTCTAATGTTTGATCACCTGCAAGCGCCCAATCACCAAATGCAACAAACCCACTTACATCAGGGACAGATTTCACAATTCCTATAATTGTAAATAATTGATTTTGAACTTTAATTTTTTCATTTATTTTAAGATCTAAATTTTTGGATAAACTTTCATTTATTAGTAAAGTATTTGGCTCGTTATGCATTCTATTAAATGCACCAGCTGGTTCATAATCAATCTCACCATATAGTGGATATTTACTATCTACAGTTTTTATCCTAGTAAAAAGAGATTTGTTTTTATCTCTACCAATTGTTGAGACCATTGTACTGAACTCAATCATCTGAGAAATAGTTGCAAACTCTTTTACTTGATTGACTAGTTCAAGATTTCCTTCATTGCGATTATAGTCAATCTCAAGATCTCCTCCCAATAAAGATTTAGCATTATCGTTAAGTTCTTTTTTTAAACTGTCTTCAATTGTAAAGATGGCACTTAAAATGAAAAGGCTAATAAAAAGTGTTATTATAATACTAGATAATTTTTTATAATTTCTGCTTAAGTCTTTTAAAGCATACTTAATAATTAGATTAAATTCAGATGAATTATTTGATTTTTCCATCTTTAATTTTTATTTTTCGTTTTGCTTTATTAGCTAATTTTGGATCATGAGTTACCATAATTAGTGAGGAACCTTCTTCTTTTACATAATTAAATAATATATCAGAAATCATTACTGAATTTTCAGTATCTAGATTTCCAGTAGGCTCATCAGCTAGGATTAATTCTGGTTTCATTGCAATGGCTCGAGCTATAGCAACTCTTTGTTGTTCTCCACCTGATAGTTGGCTTGGTAAATTATTAAATCGATGACTAAGTCCAAATCTATCTAATAATTGTTTTGCTTCTTTTTCTGGGTTTTTGAATTTATTTAATTCGAGAGTTAATGCCACATTTTCAACTGCAGTATAATTTGGAATTAAATAAAATGACTGAAATATAATTCCGATATTTTTTCTTCTTATTTCTGAGACCTCATCTTCGCTTAATTTTGTGATTTGATGATTTTGAAAAAAAATTTTTCCAGAAGTGGCTTTTTCCAAACCTCCTATCAACATTATTAGACTAGTCTTTCCTGAACCACTTTCTCCAACAACAGAAATTGTCTCTTTTTTCTTGGTAGTTAAGTTAATATCTTTTAAAACTCTAATATTATCTTTACCAGTTTGGTATTTGAGATTTACTTTATTTAATTTAAGAAGAATGCTCATGAATAAAAGTTTTATTATTAAAATAATCGTGCTCTGTCTAGTCACCATAAAGGTGAGTGCAATAGAAAAAGTGATATTGTTTGGAGATAGTTTGATGGCAGGCTATGGATTGCCTAAAGAGCAACATTTATCAGTAGTTTTGCAAAAAAGCTTAAAGATAGATGGTTATAATATCGAAATTGTTAATGGTAGTATTTCAGGTAGTACTTCAGCAGGTGGATTAAATATAGCTGAGTGGACTTTATCAGAAAATAATATCGATCTTATGATCTTGTGTCTTGGAGCTAATGATATGCTTAGAGGTATTAATCCTAAGGAGACAAAAAATAACTTAGAAGAAATAATTAAAATTGCAAAAAATAAAAATATAAAAGTGATTATTGCAGGAATGATTGCACCAACATCTTATGGTTTTGGTTACAAAAAATCGTTTGATAAAATTTTTTCTGATTTGTCAAAAAAATATAAATTACAATTAATTCCATTTCTACTTGAGGGTGTGGCACAAAATCCTAAATTAAATTTAAAAGATGGCATGCATCCAAATGACCAAGGCACAGTTATCATTGGTAATACTCTAAAAAAAGCTATCTTAGAAAATCTATAAAGACTAAATATTAATTTTTTGCTATCATTTTTATATGAAGAGGATTCTAACAATTATTATTTTATTTTTTTCTACTACAACTTTAATTGCAAATGAAAGAGATGTTGAGCTTGAAAATTTATTTTCAGAATTAAAAAAAAATAATCCTACTGTATCAAAAAATATTGAACAAAAAATTTGGACCCTATGGAGCACACATCCTTCTGATGATGAACTAACATCAATTTTAAATGAAGGCTCCAGATTAATGCAAGATCAAAAGTTATCAAGAGCTATTTCAGTTTTCACAGAAGTAATAGAAATGGATCCAACTTGGGCTGAAGCTTGGAACAAAAGAGCTACGGTATATTATATGATTGGTGAATTTGAAAAATCACAGAATGATATTGATAAAGTTCTTAATTTAGAAGAAAGACACTTTGGTGCTTTAGCTGGCCAAGGTTTAGTAAATATTCAACTTAAAAATTATGAAAAAGCAATTCTTAGTTATAAAATGGCTGAAAAAATCTATCCCTCAATGAGATCTCCAAAAATTATGATTAAACAAATACTAGATTTGATAAAAAGAGACTCAATTTAAATGTGTGGACGTTATGTTGTTAAAAATCCTGTAACTAAAACAAGTAAATTAGTTAAATCAGCTATTCAGGTTGATGATAGTGAAAACTATAACGCGCATCCCTATCAAAAACTTCCAGTTATTAAAAAATATAAAAATGGAAATACATTAGAGTCACTTAAATGGGGTTTAATTCCAGGCTGGGCTAAAGATAAAGATTTTAAAGCCCTAATTAATGCAAGATTAGAGACTATCGATGAGAAAGTTTCATTTAAAAAACTAATTAAAAATAATAGATGTGTTGCTGTGGCAGATGGTTTTTATGAGTGGAAAAGGGAGGAAAAGGAAAAAACTCCACATTATTTTACAAGAAAAGATGGAAATTCAATATTCTTTGCTGGTATTTTTGAAGACGATCAATTTTGTCTAATTACTGAAGAAGCTAAAGAAAATATAAGTGAAATTCATCATAGACAACCAGTGATAATTAATCAAACAGATGTTAATAGATATTTAAATTTAGAATTACAGGGTTCTACTTTCTTAAATGAATGTAATAAACCAGATCTTGTATTTCATAAGGTGTCAAAGGATGTGAATAAACCTACAAATAATAGCGTATCTTTAGTTCAAAAAGTTTAGTTCAATAGACACTTGATTTAAGTTTAGTTATCATAAAAAAATGAAAAATATTTATCATTCAGATATTTATAAATTTGATACACCAGTCAATAGTTATTGGGAAGATCATTCGCAAGAAAATTTATATTTAGAAAAATTAACAAAAGATTTAAATTCTGAAATCATTGTAATCGGTGGTGGTTATACTGGTTTATTATGTGCAATTAATTTAGTTGAAAATCATAGTCTAGATGTAATTTTAGTTGAAGCTGGAAAAATTGGATGGGGGGCTTCATCACGTAATGCAGGTTTTAACTGTTTGCCACCCAGCAAAATGTCTTTTAAAAAGATGCAATCTATTTTTGGAAAAGAAGAGACAAAGAAGTTTTTTAAAAATTCAGTTGAAGGTTCTAATTATACAAAAGATATTATAAAAGAATATAATATTGATTGTGATGTAACAGGAGATAATAATTTTGTCGTTGCCCATCATAAAAACAAATTTGAAAAAATTAAAGAACAAGCTGAAACTTATAAATCTGAGTTTGGTATTGAAACCAAAATTTACTCAAAAGAAGAATTTAATGAAGTTGGTCATGGAGGAACTGAACAATTTGGAGCATTTTCATATAAGCCTGGTTTTGCAATCAATCCTCTTAAATTTGTTAATGGGATTGCAAAATATGCTTTATCTAAAAAATTAAAGATATTTGAACATACAAAAGTAAATCAAATCAATAAAGAAAATGGTTCTTATTTTTTAAAAACCAAAGAAGGATCTATACGATCAAAAAAGATAGTAGTTGCAACTAATGGTTTTTATCAAGAAGGGTTAATTCCCCAAATAGATGGAAGGATACTGCCTGTTATATCAAATGTAATTGTAACTAGAAAACTTAATGAAGATGAACTTAATGCTCATAACTTTAAAACATTTTCACCCATCGCCAATACAAAAAACCTCTTATATTATTATAGAAAGTTACCAGATAACCGAATTTTGTTTGGAACTAGAGGAGATCTAACTGGAAGCGACCAGTCAAATTTAGACATGTCTAAAAAAATGGAAAAATTTTTAAAAGATATTTTTCCTAATTGGTCAAATGTTTCAATTGATTATAATTGGCGTGGATTAATAGCTTTATCTCAAAAGCTAACACCATCTATTGGTAAAATTGATAATGAGGAGATTTATTATGGATTTGGCTACAATGGAGTAGGTGTTAGTGCCGCTCCTTGGGCTGGAAAACAGTTATCTAAGTTAGTTTTTTCATCAAATAGCAAAGATCTGGATATTTCAAATATTTATAAAGGATTACCTAAAAAGTTTATTTTTCCTCAATTAAGAAATTTTTATTTTAGATTAGCTGTGTGGTTTTATACAATTAAAGATAAGTTAAATATTTGATATGTTATTTAATATATTAATAAATATTTTTTAATAAAGATAATTAACAATAAACAGGAGCAAAATGTTAAAAGTATATTTAGCAGGCGAAATTCACAGTAATTGGCGAGAGGAAATTATTGAGTCATGTAAAAAAGAAAAACTTGATGTACAATTTTTGTTTCCAGTAACTGATCATGAATCTTCTGATAATTGTGGTGTAGAAATTTTGGGAGAAGAGGAAAAAAATTTTTGGAAAGATAGAAAAGGAGCCAATATTAATTCAATTAGAACTAAAAAATCTATTCAAAAAAGTGATGTAATTATTGTTAAATTTGGAGAAAAATACAAACAATGGAACGCAGCTTTTGATGCTGGATATGCTGCTGCTTTAAATAAATCAATTATTGTTATTCATAATGATGATCATCAGCATGCTTTAAAAGAAGTAGATGCTGCTGCCTCTGCTGTTGCAACAGATCAAAAACAAGCTGTTCGTATATTAAAATATGTTTTAAAAGGTTCATTATAACAAATTATGCTTACATACATTATTCCTTTCATTATATTAATTCTAGTAGTTGTATTTATTCATGAATATGGTCACTATTATTTCGCAAGAAAATATGGAGTTGGTGTCACTGATTTTTCTATAGGATTTGGCAAAGAAATATTTGGTTGGAATGATAAGTCAGGTACTAGATGGAAGATATGTTGGATCCCACTTGGAGGTTATGTTAAATTTTTTGGAGATAGAAATGTTTTTTCACAATCAGATCATGAAAAAATTTTAAAACAATATAATAAAGAAGATCAAGAAAAATTATTTGTAATTAAGCCGTTATATCAAAGGACACTAATTGTATTTGGTGGACCCTTAGCTAACTTTTTATTAGCTATAGCTATTTTTTTTTCAATATATACTTTTATAGGAAAAGATTTTACCCCCGCAGTTATTAATGAAGTTCAAAATGATAGTCCTGCAATGATTGGAGGGCTTAAAGATAATGATATTATTTTAGAAATTGATGGTAACAAAGTTGAAAGTATCATGGATGTTTCAAAATTTATTACTACATCAACAGGAGAAGTTATTAATTTTAAAGTTGAAAGATCCAATCAAGAGTACATTCTTAAAATAAAACCAAATATAGTTTTGAGCGATGATAATCTGGGTAATAAAATCAATAAAAGAATGGTCGGCATTAAACTTGGTGCTTACAATAATGAAATTAACCATGTTAAATTAGGACCCGCTCAAGCATTAATTCACTCAGTCAAAGAAGTATATTTTGTAAGTACATCTTCACTCAAATATATAGGAACTATGTTGAGAGGAACTGGTGATAGTTCTCAATTAGGAGGACCAATTAGAATTGCAAAAATAACTGGTCAAGTGGCAGAAATAGGCATTTTACCATTTGTTTCAATAATGGCTTATATTTCAATAAGTCTCGGATTAATTAACTTATTTCCAATACCAATGTTGGATGGTGGGCATTTAATGTTTTATGCATTTGAGAAAATTTTAGGTCGTCCATTATCTCAAAAAGTTCAAGAGGGTTTTTTTCGAATCGGAATGTTTTTGTTGCTATCATTGATGTTTTTTACAACCTTTAACGACTTAAAAGATCTTGGTTTGTTCAATTAATTTCTTTTTTAAAATGAATAAAAGATTAGTAAAATCAATACTTATTTAACTTACCACCAGATATTGTATCTAAAAAAAATTTAGGCACTAAAAAAAAGCTTGATTTATCAACGTTTATGGCAAGTATGATAATTAACCAACTAAACCGGAGCTAAAATGAACAAAAAACAACTAATTGCACAGCTTTCAGGCTCTTTAAGTTTGAGCAAAGCCGATGCTGAAAGAACATTTGATACAATTACCAACACTATTTTAGATGCATTAAAAGGTGATGATTCAGTAAAAATCGCTGGATTTGGTACTTACAAAGTAGCAAAAAGAAAAGCTAGAGTTGGAAGAAACCCGAGAACAGGTGAACAAATACAAATAGCTGCTTCTCAAAAAGTAAAATTCTTACCAGCAAAAGCTTTAAAAGAAGTTTTTAATAAATAATTATTTTTTTAACAGCCCTAGCGTTTTCAAAACACGTTCAGGGCTGTTTCTATATGCAAAAATTGCATATCCAATTTACCTAATCAACGTTAGTTTTTTATTAAGACCAAATTATAAGTCAATTTATCAATAGGAGGTCTTATGAGACAATTTAAAGAAATAATAAAAACAATTTTTCTGAGCTTTTTAATTTTATTTGGTTTTGGTGGATTAGTTAATGCAGAAACTACAATATCTGCAGAAGGTCAATATATCTTTAATACTTTAGCATTTTATATAGGAGCTGTTTTAGTAGCGTTAATGGCAGCAGGCTTTTGTATGCTAGAATGCGGTTTGGTTACTACGAAAAGTGTATCTACAATTGCAGCAAAAAATGTTGGTAAATTTGCAATTTGTTCAATAGTTTTTTTTTTATTTGGTTATAATTTAGCTTATGGAATACCTGAGGGTGGTTTTATTGGTTCATTTACAATTTGGGGAGATAATTCAAGCATCGAAACAGGGTATTCAGATAGCTCTGACTGGTTTTTTCAAACAATGTTTGTTTGTGCAACAGTATCTATAGTATCAGGAGCAGTAGCAGAAAGAATTAAGATTTGGCCGTTTTTCATATTTGCAGTATTGATGGGTGGATTCATTTATCCAATTTCAATGGGTTGGCAGTGGGGTGGAGGCTGGTTAGCAGTTTCTGGCTTTTCTGACTTTGCAGGCTCAACTTTAGTTCACGCATGTGGTGGAGCAGCAGCTTTAGCTGGTGTAATTGTATTGGGACCTAGAGAAGGTAGATTTGGAAGAAAAGGTGAACCAAAATCATTAGTACCTTTTGCTGCATCAAGTATTCCCCTGGTTACACTTGGAACATTCTTTTTATGGTTTGGCTGGTTTGGATTTAATGGATTTAGTCAACTCGCAATGGGAACATTTAATGATGTAACAGCGATAACAAAAATTGCAGTAAATACCCATTTAGCTGGTGCAGCTGGTGTAGTAACTGGTGCTGTAGTTACAAGGTTGCTTGATAGCAAAACGGATGTAGTGATGATGTTAAATGGAGCTTTAGCAGGTTTGGTTGCAATCACTGCCGAGCCTCTTAGTCCAACACCTGGTCTAGCAATTCTTATTGGATCTCTAGGTTCTTTGATTATGTATTTTGGTACTAAATTTTTAGAAAGAAGAGGTCTTGATGATGTTGTTGGTGCTATTCCAGTCCATATGTTCGCAGGAATATTTGGCACACTTATAGTTCCATTTAGTAATACTGGCACTTCTTTTGGGACACAGTTTACAGGCGTGCTAGCAATATGTTCTTTTAGTTTTGTACTTTCATTTATTATATTTAAAATTTTGAAAGTAACTGTTGGTTTACGTATTAGTAAAGAAGCTGAAAAACTTGGAACTGATGTAGCCGAAATTGGTGTAAGAGCTTACGCAATTAGAGATTAATAATTAACTTAATATTCTCTCTCTTAAGTTTATAAACAGGCCCCTTAATTGGGGCCTTTTATTTATGAATAGTTTTTAGGGTATTTAGTACCTCTTTAGCGTGATCTTTAACTTTAACATTCTCCCAAATTTTAATAATTTTGCCATTTTTATCTATTAAAAATGTAGTTCGATTGATACCCATAAATTCACGACCCATAAACTTTTTTTTACCCCAAACTTTATATTTCTTAAGAACTTTAAGTTTTTCGTCAGCCAATAAATTAAATTTTATCTTATATTTATCTCTAAATTTATCATGACTTTTTAAATTATCTTTGGAAATTCCTAAAACTTCACATTCTAATTTTTTGAATTTAGAAAGTAATTTATTAAAATCAATAGTTTCAATAGTACATCCGGGAGTATCATCTTTTGGATAAAAATATAAAACAACATACTTTCCTAAAGAATTTTTTAGAGAATAATTTTCATTATTTGTAGATGGTAAGGTAAAATTATATGCTTTCATATTTATAGAGACATATTTTCTAAGAAATTAATAACTTCTTGAGGTGTAAGTGTTTTCATATTTTTTCTATCCCGTATCCACGTATTATCTTTGTAGTTCGTTGGTGTTATAAAATTTATTTTACTATATTTAAGTTCGCTTATAGCATCATTTACTATTAAACCAAAAGATTCAACTCCAAGAGCTGCTGATAAATTTAAAGGGCCGGAATTATTTCCAATAAAAAATTGAGAATTTTTTATAGCTGTAATAACACCAGCAAGATCTTTATTTGAACAATCAATGAAATAATCTTTTTTGGATATATCTATAATTTTTTTTGCTATATATGATTTATCTGGCCCACAAATAAGATAAATATAATCAAAAAATTTTTTATGATGAAGTAATTCAGCAAGCTTTACAAAATCTTCTTCATACCACATTTTATAATCTTCAAAAGAATCTACACCAAATGCAATTTTTTTACCGTTATATAAAAGATCAGCATTATTTTTATTGAATTCATTTATATTAATATTTAATTTGGGATATGGGTCGCCTAAATTTATTTTATGTAACCTTAATAATTTTTTAGATTGTTCAGAATAATTTAGGTTCCAATCATCATCATTTAACACGATGTCCGTAGTAAGATATTTCTTTTGATTTCCTATTCCAGGGCCAATAATATTTTTTATACCAGATATTTTAGCAGCAATTGCTGGCTTGTTAACTTTATCCAATATGTAAACATGACTGTATTTATTTTTATTATAAATTTTTATTAATTTCCAAACATCTATCCAATAATAAATTCCTTTTCTAAAATTGTTATAATTAATATTATTTATAAATTTTTCATTTTTTAATATTTTTTTTGCTTGAGTTTTTTCTCTTAATATTAAATCTACACTCAGATTAAAGTGATCACTTATAGCTTTAATGTAGGGAAGTTGCCAAATAAGATCACCTAATTTGTGATGGGTATATACGATACAAATTTTTTTATTCATTAAATTTAATTTTTATTTCATCGTTTCTTTTAAAATTTTTAAAATCTAAATTTAATATAGGATATTGTTTTTTACTAAATACATTATTAACTTTAACCTCTTTTGTGTTTAATAAAGAAAGCTCTATAACTTTAGGGTTTTCATATTTATCAATACCACCATAGTTATTTGCGTGAATATGAATAATTTTTAAATCCAATTTATTTAAAAATCTTTTAATTTTTTCAATATTTTTATGCAATGAATGAAACTCAATAACTAGAAAAATTATTTTTTTTGAGTTTTTTTTAATATCGTCTAAAATTTTATATTCATCACCTTCTATATCTACTTTTAAAAAAACTTTGTCGTAATTTTTTAAAATTTTAGGGATAGTTATTTCTTCATTATTTTTTTTTTTTAAAACAACTTTTTTTAT
The DNA here is from genome assembly GCA_902514745.1 of uncultured Pelagibacteraceae bacterium. Classification (GTDB taxonomy): domain Bacteria; phylum Pseudomonadota; class Alphaproteobacteria; order Pelagibacterales; family Pelagibacteraceae; genus Pelagibacter. The sequence goes on from CABXRX010000002.1 coordinate 29,782, forward strand.
GTAGTGTTTTCGATTTTCTCTAAAGAAAAGATAATAATTTATGAATTTGAATATATCTAATATTTTACTTATTCTTAATTTTTTCAATAATAAAAAATGTATTATATCTTTTTTAAATCTTTTTACCCAAAAGTCTTGATTAACTGTGTGATCAAATGTGATTATTTTTATAGCCGGTTTTTGTTCTAAAAAACTTTTTTCAAATTCCCAATCATCATTTAAACCACAAGTAATTAATATTTTTGTTTTATTTAAGACTCTTTTATCTATTACATAACCACCATCGGTTTTAGGACCAATTCTAATAAGATTTGATAATTTGACATGATAAGGTTTAAGAAATTTAGGAAGCACAATTGTTTAATTTATTTCAAAATATCATATAATAATATTAATGAATGTAAAATCTATTCAAACTTTAGTAGCAGAAGCTATGCAAGAAATCAAAACGATTAATGCAGATGAAGCCTATAAAATGGTCGATGAAAATAATTGTAATCTAATTGATATCAGAGACGCACTTGAATTAAAAAATACTGGTAAAGTTGAAAATTCAGTTCATATAACGAGAGGAATGTTAGAAATTTATTTAGATCCTAATAGTGTTTTATTTCAGCAAGGTATTTTAGACAGTAATAAAGAAATGGTTCTATTTTGCGCTGGAGGTGTAAGATCTGCCCTCGCAGTCAAAGCACTAAAAAATATGGGATACAATAAAGTATCTCATATAGAAGGTGGTTTTGGTGCAATGAGTCAGAGTAAATTTAAAATTATATAAGTTTAACTTAATTCTTCTAAAGCATATTCAAGACGATCTTGTCCCCAGAAAATTTTGCTGTTAACAATAAAAGTCGGAGCACCAAAAACTTCTTTTTTAAAAGCATCACTAGTTAGTTTTTTTAAATTGTCTTTTATTTTCTGAAGTTTAATTTCTTTAAAAAAAATTTCACTATTTATACTCAATTTTTTTAATAATTTTGAAACTTCATCTTCTGATGTTAGATCTAAATTATCTTTCCAATAAGCATTAAAAAAGATATTTAGATATTCTTCTTTTTGATCTTTATTTACATGTAAATATCCTCTCATTATTGATAGTGAGTTTATTGGAAAGTTTGAATTCCAAATAAAAGAAATATTGTTTTTTTTTGATACTAACTCACAATCATTTTGCATATTTTTCATTTTATATTTATTAAAAGCAGGGGCACTTATGCCAGCTAAATTATGAAGGCCACCTAAAAACATAGGTTTATAATTAAATATAATTTTTTGGTTTTCTCTAATTTTTTGTATTTTTTTATGAGCTATGTATGAATATGGGCTAATTATATCAAAATAAAAATCGACATAATTATTCATATAAGTTCATTCTTTTTGCATAAAAAATTCTAATGACCCAATAAACAATTAAACCAATTGGACCTATCAAATATATAATTATTAGGGGTATAGATATTATTATTTTATTAATGTTAAATTTTTGAGAGTCTTTAACGATCCAACCTCCCGTAAATAAATTAATTGCGATAAAATGTATCCAAAATAGCATTAAATAAAGATGATCTTCAAACAATCTAGAAAGCTCATCTAGACCTAAGTATAGAGAGAAATTACCTATAAAGTCATAACCAATTAAATAAGATTTATATAAAACAAAAATATATGCTCCACTTAAAATTAACATTGGAAATATTGAGGCTACAAAAATTCTACTTAAGTGAGATTGAGGAAAAAAAATTAATATAAACCAAAATGGTAATACTCCTACATTTACCCACATATAAAGTGTCTCAATGACAAAATAAGCATAAATTTGTTCGATCATCATTATATATTATATAAAATCTAACAATGATTCCTATAAGAAATAAAAAAAAAACATTGCAAGTAACTGTTGAGGAGATGAGAAATTTTGCTTTTTCTTATGTCGAGAAATACGCACCTTCAAAACAGCAGTTAAAAACCTATTTACTTAAGAAATATATGAAACTTTCGTCTTCAGATATAAGAAAAAAGGATGTAAATAAATTGATTGATATTGTCTTATCTGATTTAGAAAAAAATAAATTTATTAATGATCAATTTTATTCTGAAAGTAAAGCGAAAAGCATGATCCAAAGAGGAAGCTCAATTAATAAAATTAGAAACTATTTAATAGGAAAAGGTATTCATGATGAATATATAAAGGATACGGTTGATAAAATTAAGGAAGATAATTCAGATCAAGATTTTTTTTCAGCTATTAAAATTTGTAAAAAAAAAAGAATAGGACCAGCTAGAGCTGAAGATAATAGACCATTGTTTTATAAAAAAGATATTTCTTTACTAGCTAGAAATGGTTTTGATTTTGAAGTGTCCAAAAAAGTTATGGATATTGATAAAGAGGATTTCTTAAAAATAATTAATCATATTTAATAATGGTTTATATTAATCATCATCATTCAAGAATTAAAGTAGACTTATTAATTAATGTTATTATAAAATTTATAAATGTTAAAATTTAAATCTTATATTGTTTATGTTTTAGTTTTTACAGTGATTTTGATTTTATCAATCACGATAAAAAATGTAAAAAAAAATATTGATAATAAATCTGATCAAATCTTGTTTTTAGAAAAAAATTTAAAAAATAAAAAGAGTCAATTAAAAAATATTCATACAAAGTTACTAAATAAGAATATAAATATTGAAAATATAATATTTGAAGAGGGAATAAGTTTTAAAAATAAAAAAAAACTAACATTTAAATTAGATAATCAAGATTTTGATTTAATTGAATTTGCATCTGATGACCTTATTTTTGCAAAACATCCAGAGGCCTCTTCATCTGCATACATTGATTTTTATGATAAAAATATATTTTTAGTTACAGCAACTGGACAAATTACTTACTCTGAAATTACAAATTTAAATGAAAATAATTTTAAACTTGAGTCAATTAAATCTAACATACAAGAACTAATTAAATACTCAGAATTTTATAATAGTAGTGCTTTTGGAATAAAAGACATTCTTGTTAGAAACAATAAAATTTATGTTTCTTATATTGAAGAGCAATATAAAGATTGTTTTAGTACAAGTATTTTAGTTGGAAAATTAAACTATTCTTTCATCAATTTTAAGGATTTTTATTCACCAAAAAATTGTATTGAAAAAAGTAGTGAATTTTTCAACCTTCACCCAAAGGATAAATTAGTAGCTCACCAATCTGGTGGAAGAATGATAATTATTGGTAATGATTTAATTTTTTCTACAGGGGAATATCGATATAGAACATTAGCACAAGAAATAGATAATGATTTTGGTAAAATAATTTCAATTAATTTAACAAATAATTCTAAAAAAATTATATCGATGGGTCATCGAAATCCACAAGGATTATATTTTAGCAATGATTTAAATATGCTTTTTTCAACTGAGCATGGTCCCAGTGGAGGTGACGAGATAAATCTATTAGATTTTAATACTAATAATGGTGTAGCAAATTATGGTTGGCCAATAGCATCATATGGAAGACATTATTTTGATAATGATGATGACAAAGATAAAAGGTATGAATTATCTCCACTAAAAAAATCTCATTCAAAAAATGGCTTTATTGAACCTATAGAATATTTTGATCCCTCAGTTGGAATAAGTCAAATTATAGGTGTTCCAAATAAATTTATCAAATCTGATAATAATAAATTTCTAGTTGGAACAATGGGTAATGCAAAAAAATTAAATAAAGGAATGATCAGTTTATTTTTCTTTGAATTTGATAAATTAAAGAAAAAAATTATCAAAAGTGAATTTATTCCTATAAAATCAAGAGTAAGAGATATGATCTACGTTAAAAATGAAAATTTAGTTTTACTTTATTTAGAAAATAGTAATGCTTTAGCAGTTTTAAAAGCAAAATAAAATTATAACTAATTATTTTCTTTTTTTTTATTTTTTTTATCTTCCTCAACAAGAAAATTAATTTTATTTTTTAAATAGTTTTTTACAAATACGAAAACTAATAAGCCAAAAATTGAAACTGAAACAATTATAATAAGTATAATTCTTAATTGTTCATCCATTATAAAATATTTTTACTTTTTAAAATTAAACTTGGATTCTTTAAATCTTTTTTCCCATATAATATCTCACTGCCATCAAAATCTGTAACTGTTCCACCTGCTGAGACTAATATTGCATGACCTGCAGCTATATCCCATTCATAAGCTCTTGGTTCAGCAACATAACCGTCATATTCACCGGCTGCCACCACACAAAACTTAAGTGAACTTTTCATTCTAACATTTTCAACCACACCAATGTCTTGATATATTTTTTGGATTTCTGGTTTGATTTTATTAGAATAAGAAATAAATTTTATTGGTCTATTAATTTTAGTGTTTTTACTACTTAAGTTAATAGTTTTTCCATCACTTAACTCAAAAGCATTTCCTTCTCCATAAGAATAAAACATTCTTTTTTTTGCGGGAGCATTAATTAATCCAGCAACGGGTTTGTTATTGATAATTAATCCGGCATTTATCGTGAATTCTTCTAAGTTATTTATATAATCATAAGTTCCATCTATAGGATCAACTAACCAAAAATCTTTTAATTGATTATTATCTTTATTATCAGATGTTTCTTCTGATACTATTGGGATATTAGGGGTTATTTCTGAAATTTTTTTAGTAATAAATTTATTTACTTCCAAGTCTCCATTACTTACAGGTGTGTTGTCTGATTTGATTTCTTTTGTTAATCCTTTATCTCTAAGATCAAGAGAAAGATCTCCCGCTGATATAAAAGCGTCTATCAAATTTTCTACAATTAATTTTATATCCATCTAAAATTTAGCTAACTCTTTCTAATTTTATATTTTTTGCATTAATTACTTTTTTTCCAGCATTTTCAAAATTTACTGTTACTTTATCATTAATAATAGATTGAACTTGTCCAATACCCCAGTCTTTATTGTTTGGATTAGTGACTTTGTCGCCTGGTTCGTAATCTAAAATCATTTAATTTAACTTATATTGTAAATAAGTATAAATACCACCTTATGAATAAAGAATATAACTCTATTGGAATCAAAAAAAAGCCAGAGGATACTACGGTAGTAGTAGCTATGTCAGGCGGTGTAGATTCTTCTACCGTAGCCGGAATTATGAAAAATGAAGGTTATAAAGTTATAGGTATTACACTTAAACTTTATGATGAAGGAAAAGAAGTTGCTAAAGCAAAACAATGTTGTTCTGGACAAGATATAATGGATGCAAAACGTGTTGCTCATAAATTAGGTATAGAACATAAAATTTTATATTATCAAGATAAGTTCAAACAAGGTGTGATTGATAATTTTGTAGATAGTTATTTAAATGGAGAAACACCTATACCGTGTGTTCAATGTAATCAAACCGTAAAGTTTAAAGATTTATTTGAAGTTTCAAAAGAACTTAATGCAGACGCTTTGGTAACAGGTCATTACGTAAAAAATATTACTACAAATAATACTAACAATATGTATAGAGCAATTGATGAAAACCGAGATCAGAGTTACTTTTTATTTAATACAACAAGGGAGCAATTAGATTACTTAAGGTTTCCTCTTGGTGGAATGTTAAAAGATAAAACAAGAGAGATTGCTAAAGAATTACATTTAAACGTTGCTGACAAACCTGATAGTCAAGATATTTGCTTTGTACCCAACGGAGACTATGCTTCCGTAATTAGAAAATTCAAACCAGACTCTTTTCAAAAAGGCAATATTAGAAATTTAGATGGAAAAGTTATTGGAGTTCATGAGGGCATTATAAATTTTACGATTGGTCAAAGAAAGGGAATTAAAATTTCAGACTCAGAACCTCTATATGTTCTAAAGATAAATTCTAATAATAATGAAATTGTAGTAGGTCCAAAAGAGCATCTTGGAAAAAAAGATATATCTCTTAAAGATTTAAATTTGCTAACAAATAAAAAAGATCTTGATAAAAATATATTTGTGAAAGTTAGATCTACTGGCAGTCTTCTTGAGGCAAAAGTTGATTTAAAAGATAATAATACCGCACATGTACATTTGTTAAATCCTGAAGATGGCATATCACCAGGCCAGGCGTGTGTGTTTTATAGCAAAGACCAATTTGGTCATAGAGTTCTTGGTGGTGGTTGGATTAAAGAATAGAGGAATTATTTCTTCTTATTTTTTCTCTTAGCTCTTCTCTTTTTAGAGCCCTGTTTTCTTCTACCTCTATGTTTTTTCGGGTAACTCATTAAATCCTATTTATTAATTTATTGACGTTTTTTACGGGATATAGCATTCTCTTCTAAACATATCAAATTTTATTATGAGCAATTCGTTTAAAACATTTTTAAAACATACTGCAAAAGATTTTCATAATCAGTCGGTTAATCCGCCAATAGTAAGAGCATCAACGATTATTTTTAAATCAATGCAAGATATTAGAAAAACTCAAGATAAAGCAAAAAAAAACCCTACAGGTGGACATTTTGATTATGGACGTCAAGGAACATCTACAACTCATATATTACAGCAAATTTTATCAAAACTAGAAGAGAGCTATTATACTTTTTTAACACCTACTGGTTTTGGATCTGTATTTCTTGCAATATTTAGTGTGACAAGACCTGGGGATGAAATTATTGTTGCTGATCCAGTTTATAGTCCTACAAGATTGCTATCTCAAGATTTTTTAAAAGAATTTAATATTAAAACAACATTTTATGATCCACATAATCTTAAGACATTAGAAAAAGCTATAACAAAAAAAACTAAATTAATTTTCGTAGAAAACCCAGGAAGTAATACATTTGAATTTCAAGATCTAAGTAAAGTTATTTCTATTGCAAAAAAGAATAAAATCTTAACTGCCATCGATAATACATGGGGAACTCCATATTTTTTAAAACCAATTAAGCTTGGTTTTGACATGTCTATTGTTTCAGCAACAAAATATTATTCTGGTCATTCTGATGTGATGGGAGGAAGTTTAGCTGTAAATAAAAAAGTTTTTTCAAAAGTAAAAACAACAGAAAGGATTACTGGTCTAAGACTGGGACCAGATGATGCTTATTTGATTACTAGAGGACTAAGGACTTTAGATGTAAGGTTAGATCGACATAGAGAAAATGCAAAAAAAGTTGCGGAGTTTTTATCTAAGTTTAAAAATATTAAGTTGTTGTACCCATATAAGAAAGATTCTCATAATTTTAGAATGTGGAAAAAATATTATTCAGGAGCATCAGGTTTAATGGGTTTAAGAATTAAAACTAAAAGTGAAAAATCAGTTGTTAAATTCGTAAATAGTTTAAAACTTTTTGGTCATGGTTATAGTTGGGGTGGTTTTGAAAGTTTAGCTTTACATCAAAATATAAGAGAACAAGGAAATAGAAGTCATATGGAGTTGGCAAAAAACGAACATCTTGTTAGATTACATATTGGACTTGAAGATCCTAGCGACCTTATCGCTGATATAAAGCAATCACTTAAACATTTAAAGTAATTTTTAAATGTCTTCTGAAAAATTTATTAAAAATAAAACAGTCTTAATCACTCTAGTTACAGCTTGTTTAATTGTCATAATTTCACTTGGTATTAGACAAACATTTGGAATGTTTTATTTTGATTTTTCAACTGATTTAGGAATAACCTTGTCACAGTTTGGTTTTGCTTTAGGGCTTCAAATGTTTTTGTGGGGTGCTTTTGCTCCTTGGTTTGGAGTAATCACGGATAAATATGGCGGTCACATAGCTGTATTCATAGGTTTTATTTTTTATTTACTTGGTATTTTGATGTTGGTTTCAGAATACAACACAGGACTTTATTTTGTTACTGGTATAGGTGTCTTAATAGGTATAGCCCTTGGAGGGACCGCAATTAGTATTCCTGTCTCTGTTGTGGCAAAACATTTTCCTCAATCTAATAGAACAGCAGCTATTGGTATAGTTACTGCTGCTGGCTCATTTGGCTATTTTGTGTCTCCTGTATTTACAAGATATGCACTTATTGAATTCGGTTGGGAAAGTACACTTTTAATTTTTGCAGCTTTTATTTTTGCAGGTCTAATATTAGCTTTCTATTTAACTACTCCAAAAGATGTTGAAGGAGGAATAGTCGATGATAAACAAACAGCAACTGAAGCTCTTCAAGAAGCTTTTAAAAGTAAAAGTTTTATATATTTAACTTTAGGTTTTTTTGTATGTGGATGGCACATCGCTTTAGTAGCAACACACATTCCAATTTATATCAATGACAGAGGTTTACCTGAGTGGTGCACTGTAACAATTTTATCAATGATAGGTTTGTTTAATATTGCTGGTACATTAACATCAGGATACTTGGCTCAAAAATTTAGTAAAAAATTAATTTTAAGCAGTATTTATTTAGCAAGAGGATTAGTGATAGCTATATTTATTTTTTTACCTCCAAATCCTATCATAGCTGTATTATTTGGTGTTACTTTTGGTTTTTTATGGCTTTCAACAGTACCACCGACTATGGGGTTAGTTGGTTTCATTTTTGGAACTAAATACATTGGTTTATTGTACGGAATAGTTTTCTTAAGTCATCAAGTAGGGTCTTTTCTAGGAGCATATTTAGGTGGAGTGTTTCATGATTTATATGGTTCGTATGATTATGCATGGTATATATCTATTGCTTTATCAATTTTTGCAGGTTTGATACATTTACCAATAATAGAAAAACAAGTTCCAAGACTTCAAACAACTTAGAAAATTGAATAAAAAAAATTATTTAGACATCATAAACAATTCAAAGAAACCTTTTATAATATATAAAAAGGATAAAGGTTTTGATCTTTTCACCGATTTTTCAAATAAGATAATTTTAAACAATCAAAATATTAGAAAGTTTTTAAAACGAAAGTATAAATTAAAGAAAAAATATAAAAAAACAGATTTGTTAATAGGTTTTTTTGGTTATGAATTATTAAATAATTTGATCGGAATAAAAATACCTAGGCAAAAAAATATTAATTTTCCAAAAGGAATTTTTTATAAACCAGAAAAAAAAATCAATTTAAAAGAAAATTTAATTTATAATTTTAAATCAACTCAAAAAATAGATAGCAATTTTAAGATAAACATTGACCAGAAATCTTATACAAAAATTTTTGATAAATTTAAAAAGAAAATAAAATCTGGCGAAACATATCAAATAAAAATCTGCACAAAATACAAAAACAAATCACAAATTGATCCACTAGATTTTTTTTGCAGACTTACAAAAACTAATTTAGCTCCCGAGTCATTTATTATAAAAGATAAGAATTACTCCATAATAAGCTGTTCTCCTGAAAATTTAATTAATAAAAAAGGTTCACATATATCAACAAAACCAATAGCTGGAACTTTAAGAAAGACTAAAAAAATTAATAAAAGAAAAGCATTAAATTTTTTTAGGAAAAATCTTAAAGAAACTAAAGAGCACAATATGATTGTTGATATGGAAAGAAATGATCTTTCAAGAATTTGTATTCCTGGCAGTGTAAAGTTAAAAAAAGAAAAATCAGTTGAGGAATATAAAGATCTTTATCACTATGTAAGTTTAATTTCTGGTAAACTTAGAAAAAAGGTTGAAAATATAGATATTGTAAAAGCCATGATGCCAGGAGGTTCTGTAATTGGGTGTCCAAAAATAAGTACTCTTAACCTGTTAAATAACCAAGAAAAGGAAAATAGAAATATATACACAGGGAGCTTTGGTTATTTAAAATTTAATGGCGATATGAGATTTAATATTATTATTAGATCAATCTTAAATTATAAAAATATTTCTGAGATTTCTGTTGCATCGGGCGTTGTAATTGACAGCAATGCAAAACATGAATTTAATGAAAATTTTATCAAAGCAAAAGCATTAATAGATTTATATAAATGATATATGTAATTGACCATAAAGACTCCTTTACACACAACGTTGTTCACCAATTGTCATTATTTGATAATGTAGAGTGTGATAACTTTGGTGATATTGATAAATCAAAATTAAATAAAGCATCTACAATCGTTTTTTCTCCAGGACCAGGTTCACCTAAAAACTATCCATTGACTTCAAAGATTTATAAAAAATTTAAAGGAAAAAAAAGAATATTAGGAGTTTGTCTTGGATTTCAGCAAATATTATTTAGCGAAGGCGCTGAAATAGTTCAACAAAATAAAATATATCATGGTTTTCAATCAGAAGTATTAGTAAATAAATCGAGTAAATTATTTAAAGTAGGAAGTAAATTTAAAGTTGGTCGTTATCATTCCTTGAAATTAAAAGAACCTTTTAAGGCAGAAAATTTTGACATAACGATGAGATGTGTTATTTCAGGGGCCGCTATGTCATTTGAAAATAACATTGATAAAATTTATGGATTTCAATTTCACCCTGAGTCATTTTTAACTGTAAATGGTAAACTACTTATTAAAAAAATCTTATCAGCTTAAAGACCTTAAAGAAATTAAATTTAAAGATCTTTGGGGAGATCACGGTGTATTCACAACAATGTGGATATTTGATGATCAATCAAAAATTCTGTTTTTTAACGAACATATTAACAATCTAATTAAATCATCTAAAGCTTACTCTATATTTAAAAAATCTTTGAAATCAGATATTCTAAATTTATTAAAAAATAATTTAAAATCTAAGATAAAATATAATCACTTATTAAGAATTGCTGTTAATAAAAAAATTTTATCAATTTCGGTAAGAAAACGTATTAAACCTAAATCAAATTTTGATTTAAAATTAGTAAAATTAAAAAGACAAAAACCTGAATTTAAAAATTTAAAATACAGAGAAATATTGAGGCATTTGACAAAACTTGATAATTCAAAAGCAGATATTGGATTATGTTCAAATAATAAAATTTTAGAAACTGGTACTTCTAATTTGTTTTTTATAAAAGATAATAAAATTTTTTCACCAAAAAATAATTTTTATAAAGGAATCACTTATAAATTTTTTGAATCAAAAATAAAAAAAATAATTAAAAAGGATATTTTTGTACATTCTTTAAAAGAGTTTGACGAAATTATTTTAATTGGGTCCGGTAAAGGAGTTACATCAGTAAAAACTATCAATCAGATAAAATGGAAAAGAAAAAGTTTAAAACATTACAATATTCTTTTAAAATATTATAAAACTGCCGTTAACAAGTGCCAAAGATTTATGTAAATATTATGAAAAATCCCAATAATCCATGTTTATTTTGTAACTCTAAAATTAGTGGTATAGCTCATGAAAATGAACTTGCTTATGCTAGTTATGATTCTTATCCAGTATCTGAAAATCATTGTTTAATAATTCCTAAAAGACATGTTGCCGACTATTTTGATTTATCTAATGAAGAATTAATTGCATGTAACGATTTAATTAAGATAATAAAAAAAGAAGTTTTAGATAAAGACAAAAGTGTTAAAGCATTTAACATTGGAAGTAATGCTGGTATAGAAGCTGGTCAATCAATAATGCACTGTCATATACATCTGATTCCTCGAAGAAAAGATGATGTTGAAAATCCACAAGGAGGTGTGCGGTCTGTAATACCAAAAAAACAACATTACAAACGAAAATAATAATTTTTAATTGTTAGAAAAGACAATTTAACCAATAGTTTTGGTTGATCTGATCAATTATCTAGAATAGAAAACTTTAAAATTATTTAAAATAATTTAACATAAAGGGTAAAATGTTAGAAACAAATCCATTTTTAATTTTGTCAGAATCTGTTCCTGTAGCAGTTATGCAAGGATTTATAATTGCAATGGTTGTATTGATTGCATTTGGTACAATTATTCAAATGATACATCATAAGAATATTACTTATTTTTTTAACAATGCAAAAAAAGCAAAACTTCAAGCAACTAGAGAAATAGGTGCTGGAGAAAAAGCTTCGATAATTGCAAAAACTGCAGTTGTCGACATTGGAACTACCTCTGAACTTGGATTTGGTAAAAGAAGACTTTCACATGTACTGGGCATGTATGGTACCATCATATTTTGGATTTCATCTGCAATGCTTGTATTCTGTTATACTGGTGCAGATAAAACAACATCTTCTACATGGTCAATATTATGGCATGTCGGAGCAATACTAACTTGTATAGGTGGATATTGGTTTTGGTTTTTTTTAAGAGTTGATGTTTCTGCTGAGGCTCATCCTTGGTATAGAATTATTAAAGCAGATTTATTTGTTCTAGCATTATTAGCGTGCTCGACATTTGGTTTAGCATGGTCATACACACAGTTTAATGGACAAATAGGTCTTTCATTTTTATTTTTAGCACTTTTTGTAGTTTCAAATTTAGTTTTATTTGGTGGTGTATATTGGTCTAAATTTGCTCATATGTTCTATAAACCAGGCGCAGCTATACAAAAAAATCTGGCTGAAGCTGATGGTTCTAGAGATAATTTACCTCCACCAGCTGAAGCACCTGAGCAATTTGGCCTAGGTATAAAAAGAGAAGAGCCAAAACATTATTAATATGTTAACTAACTAAAAAAGGAAAAAAATTAAATTATGTCAACTTTTGTATATATGACTAGATGTGATGGCTGCGGTCATTGTGTAGATATTTGCCCTTCAGATATAATGCATATTGATGAAAATATCAGACGAGCTAAAAATATTGAGCCTAATTTTTGTTGGGAATGTTATTCATGTGTAAAAGCTTGCCCAAATCATGCTATTGATGTTAGAGGATATGCTGACTTTGCTCCAATGGGGCACAGCGTCAGAGTAAGACGTGAAGAAGAAAAAGGCACAATTTCATGGAAAATAAAATTTAGAAATGGAACTACAAAAGACTTTGTTTCGCCAATTACAACAAAGCCATGGGGAAAATTTATTCCTAAACTTGCTGATGGTGAAAAAGTAAATCAAGGAGAGCTTAATTCTCAGAGATTATATACAGAGCCTGAGGGACTTAATATAGATGGAGAACTACCAGCTGTTCCTAAAGATTCGTTTAAAAAAGGAGTTTACTACTAATGGCTAAACATAAAACACACTACGAGGATTGTGATGTTCTGGTTGTGGGTGGTGGTATGGCTGGTACTGGAGCTACTTTTGAAGCTAGGCACTGGGGGCGAGATAAGAAAATTATTTGTGTTGAGAAAGCTAATATTGACAGAAGTGGAGCAGTTGCCCAAGGACTTTATGCAATCAATTGTTATATGGGTATGCAATGGGGTGAAAACCAACCTGAAGATCATGTTAGATATGCAAGGAACGATCTTATGGGAATGGTTAGAGAAGATTTAGGTTACGATATGGCTCGACACGTAGACTCAACAGTTCATATGTTTGATGAATGGGGTCTTCCAATGATGAAAAATGAAGAAACCGGAAGATACTTAAGAGAGGGAAAATGGCAAATAATGATTCATGGTGAAAGCTATAAACCTATCGTTGCGGAGGCAGCAAAGAAATCTGCTGATAAAATTTATAATAGAATAATGATTACTCACCTCTTAATGGACGAAAATAAAGAAAATAGAGTAGGTGGAGCTGTCGGATTTAATATGAGAACAGGCGACTTCCATGTATTTAGAGCTAAAGCTGTAATCGTTGCAGCCGGTGGGGCATCTCACATATTTAAACCCAGAGCTGTAGGTGAAGGAATGGGAAGAACTTGGTATGCTCCATGGAGTAATGGGTCAGCTTATGCATTGCCAATCGCTGCTGGAGCAAAAATGACTCAAATGGAAAATAGAATTGTATTGTGTAGGTTTAAAGATGGATATGGACCAGTTGGAGCATATTTTTTACATTTAAAAACATATACACAAAATGCAAATGGTGAAAACTATGAAAAGAAATGGTATGAACAGACAAAAGAGTTAGTTGGAGAATATATCGATCATCATCCAACACCTACCTGTTTAAGAAATCATGCTTTTATCCAAGAAACTATGGCTGGTGGTGGACCAATTCACATGGTTACAACTGAAGCTTTCCAAGACCCACATTTAGAAACTGTTGGCTGGGAAAATTTCTTAGGTATGACTGTTGGTCAAGCGGTTGTTTGGGCATCTCAGAACATTGATCCAAAATATACTAACCCAGAGTTAACTACATCAGAACCATATGTTATGGGCTCTCATGCTACTTGTTCTGGTGCTTGGGTAAGTGGTCCAGAAGATTTATCTCCACCAGAATATTTCTGGGGATACAATAGAATGCTTACAATTGATGGGTTATTTGGAGCTGGTGATACAGTAGGTGGAAGTGCCCATAAATTTTCATCAGGTTCGTTTACAGAAGGTAGATTAGCCGCAAAAGCAGCAGTTAAATACATTGAGGATAAAAAAGCTGAGGATTTAAAAGTAACTGATAAACAATGTGAAGATTTTAAAACTAAAGTTTATAAACCATTAGAAACATATACTGTTGCTCAAAATGAAATTACTGGAGGAACCGTATCTCCTAGTTACATCTCTCCAATTCAAGGATTGCAGCGTTTACAGAGAATAATGGACGAATATGTTGGTGGAATTGCAACAAATTATATGACTAATGCCAATATGTTAAAAAGAGGCTTAGAGCTATTAGCTTGGTTGGAGGAAGATCTTGAAAATGTTGGGGCTGAAGATTACCACCAACTAATGAGAGCATGGGAGCTAAAACACAGAGCTTTAACTTCTCAGTGCGTAACAGAGCACACTATGTTTAGAGAGGAAACTAGGTGGCCAGGCTACTATTATAGAGGCGATCATATGAAACTTGATGATGACAACTGGCACTGTCTAACAGTTTCTAGAAGAGATCCTAAAACAGGTAAATTTAGTATGGAGAAAGTTCCTGTCTACCATATAGTGGATGAGAACGAGAAGAAAAAAGCTTCTTAATAAGTTTTAGGTAAACAGCATGGATATATTGTCAAAAACAGACGATGAAGTTTATCAGATAGCTAAACCCATTTGGGATAATTTAGTTAAATCATCAAATCTAAGAGATTATGGTGGTTTTACTAAAGATTTTTCAACA
This sequence comes from uncultured Pelagibacteraceae bacterium, assembly GCA_902514745.1. Classification (GTDB taxonomy): domain Bacteria; phylum Pseudomonadota; class Alphaproteobacteria; order Pelagibacterales; family Pelagibacteraceae; genus Pelagibacter. Next base: position 44,784 of record CABXRX010000002.1, read on the forward strand.
CAAATGTTGTTTGGAGCTAATGAAGTAGAACTTGGTAAGCAGTGGGCCAATAATAAGATAATCACAAATTTAGAGGAAACATTTGAACCATTTGGCTGTCTCAGAAGAGGTGTTCACATCACTGTCTTAATTAAACAAACAAATAAAGAAATTTCGGGAGAATTTCTTGGTCGGCTAGTTTTAGGTGAAGAAGACGGTGTAGTGAAAGTATTTGGAGCTACAATATATTAAGAAAAATAAATTATCTAAGTTTGAAATAATTGTTTGACAAATATTTCTGCGGGTGTATTGACGCAGTTAATGCAACTTTCAAACATAAAAATCATAAATAAAATTATAAATTTAAAAGCTGTTTTAATAAAAACAGGTTTATTTATGAGCCTTGCTGCTTATTGGGGTGTTATTTTAGTTGGAACTTTTATCACATTTAACTAAGTTGTTTTTACACAACTGTTAATTTTATTATGGAAGTATTTTTACCTATAGCTCAAGTATTTGTTAACCCTATAGAAATACTTTTTTTAAGTGCAATAGTTGGAGTTTTATCAGGATTATTTGGAGTTGGTGGTGGTTTTTTAATGACACCTTTTTTAATTTTTTTAGGTGTTCCCCCTGCCTATGCAGTTGCAAATGAAGCAAATAATATTCTTGCAACATCTGTTTCAGGATCAACAACTCATTATTTAAAAAATACTTTAGATTACAAAATGGGTTTAATGATTGTAATTGGTGGTACTATTGGAACATCAATTGGAATATACATATTTACATATTTCAAAGGCATTGGAAAAATAGATACAGTTATCTCTTTGGCTTACATGTATATTTTAGCAATTATAGGTACATTAATGTTAGTTGAAAGCCTAGGTGAAATTGATAAAGCAAAAAAAAATCTTTTAATTAAGAAAAAATTACATGTTCATTATTGGATTCATGGTCTTCCATTTAGAATGCGTTTTCCAAAGTCAAAACTATATGAGAGTGTTTTTACACCAATTATAATTGGTCTATTGGTTGGATTTATTGCTGCCATAATGGGAATAGGTGGAGCTTTTATTTTAGTACCAGCGATGATTTATATAATTAAGATGCCAACAAAATTAGTTCCTGGAACTTCTTTGTTTGTAACTATTTTTGTAAGTGTGATAGTTACTTTTTTACACTCATTTAACTATGGTTCTATAGATTTAATGTTGGTCTTTATGTTGGTAATAGGATCTATCGTAGGTGTTCAAATCGGACAAAAGATTGGGGAAAAAATTGATAGTTCTGGTCTTAGAGCTTTGCTAGCTATTTTACTCTTAATTGTTGGTATAGCAATTGCTTATGATAGTTTCTTTGTGGAAGAAATTCAAAAAGAAACAACAACAGTTTTAAATACAGACTTAAATTTTTTCTCATTATTCATAAAACAATTTTCTGAAGAGATGCCGTTTTTCTATGGATTATTTTCAATTATGTTTGCTGTATTTTTGGGTGTTGCTGCAGCATTTATAAGACGTTTCATTTCAAATTTTAAAAAAAAAATCTTAATAAAATCTTAAATAAACTTATTTAGGGTTTCGATATATATTAAACTTATAATTCCCACTGTTACTGCGGCAATCAAACCAACAATAAAAGGTTTGTAGCCCATTGATTTTAATTCACTTAAATTGATGGATATTCCAACCGCAGCCATAGCCATAGTTAAAAATACAGTTGCTAGTGTTTTTAAGTATTCAATTAAATTAATCCAAATTTCATAATTACTACTACCAATTGAAAAAAACTGATCGCCCAGATTTCTCACAATTATCATTCCAATAAAACCTAATACAAAATAAGGAAATATATTTAAGATTGAGTAGTTATGACCTTTTAATTCCCCTCTGTTGTATAAAAACGCAAATAAAGGGATTAAAATTACTAAAAAAGTGTTTCTGATAAGCTTTGTTACTGTTGCAACATTTAATGTTTCAGGGTTATTAAATTGTTGATCATAAATTAATCCAGCAGCTGCTACTTGAGAAGTCTCATGAATAGAAGTTCCTAAAAATAGCCCAACATTTAAGGCTTCATTATTAAAATACCATTCAGCAAAATAAGGATAAATTAACATCGCAATTACACCAAACAATGTAATATTAGCAATCGCATATGCTACTTCAGATTTTTTTGCATTTATAACTGGTGCAGTTGCTACAATTGCTGTTGCACCACACACACTTGTTCCGATAGCGATCAAATAAGACATTTTGGAGGAAATAGGAACTTTCTTAATAAGTAATTTAACCAAAATTAAAACACCCAAAATACAAATTATAATCAATGGTATTGCAATAGATCCAAATTTTATGAAATCAGCAAAACTTAATCTAATACCTAAAAATATTATTCCTAATTTTAAAATATATTGTTGAGTAAAATCTAATCCAATCATCATCCCTGGTCTCGGAGTAAAAGCATTACCCATTAATATCCCGAGCAGGATTGCAATTAAGACAGTTGAAATAGGACTTTTTGGAGTACCAAAAATTTCAATAGCTAATACATTATTTATTCCTTGAGAAAATAAACAAAATACTAATGCTAAAGCAACACCAGGAAAAATTGATTTAAGGTATTGAAGTTTAATTAGCACAGAAATCTTATGCACTTCTGTAGAGTTTAGTCATCACAAATTCTCTGTGACCTAAAGCTTCTGCACAAGTTAATCTTCCGTTTGCTACCCTTAAAGTTGTTTTTATTAGTTCATCTCCTGCTTCAGATAAATTCATTTCCCTTGAAAGAATTTTAGAAACATCACAGTCTATATGTTCACCCATTCCTTTAACAGTTAAAGGATTTGCTGTTAATTTAACAACAGGTTCTATTGGATTACCAATAATATTACCTTGGCCAGTTGGAAATAAATGAATGTTAAACCCTGCTGCTGCTTGAAGTGTAACACATTCTGCTGCAGCTGAAGATGTATCCATAAAGTATAAACCTTTACCTTTTGTTGGCTCCTCTGCAGGTTCTAAAACATCTATAAATTTACAATTTCCAATTTTCTGAAAATTTCCAAAAGCTTTTTCTTCAATTGTGGTTAACCCACCTGCAATATTTCCTGCAGTTGGTTGACTTTCTGATAGATCATCCGTTGCTTCTTTTAATATAAAATCATTATAACTATTCCAAGTTTTAATAAATTTATCAGAAGCTTCTTTAGTTGCTCCTCTTGTAGCACAAACTTGTTCAGCACCTGTTAATTCAGATGTTTCTCCAAAACATAAATGAACACCCATTGGTTCTAATTTTTCCATAAGATTACCAACTGTTGGGTTAGCAGCTAGTCCAGATGTAGTATCTGACTCGCCACATTTTACTGAAATCCAAAGATCACTTATTGGACACTCTTCTCTTTGTTTTTCAGAAGCCCACATTACAAACTCCTGAGCTTTTTTAGAGGCTTTCATTGTTGTGCCTATATCTCCAGTTCTTTCTATATGAAATCCCTCGACTGGTTTTCCTGTTTTAGCAATACCATCTACAATTTTTTTAGTCCATTTTGGCTCAATACCTATAACGATTACTGCTGCAACATTGGGATTGCAGCCAGTTCCAATCATAGTTCGAAAATGAAGCTCTAAATCAGCTCCAAATTGAAGCCTACCATAAGAATGAGGTAGAGCTATCGTTCCTTTGATATTGTTTGCTACAGCTTCAGCACATGCATTTGAAATGTCATCTACAGGAAGAATAATTACATGATTTCTTGTACCAGCTCTTCCATTTTCTCTTTTATAACCTAAAAAACTTTTTGGAAATTCCATATTATTACCACTTCTTTGTTTTTACATTGTGAACATGCACGTGTTCACCTTTTTTAATAGATTTGACCACTTTACCTATATCATGACCATATTTAAGAATTGTGTCACCTTCATTAAGGTCAATCATTGCAATTTTATGCCCTAAGGGGATTTCATCTACTGATTGAATATTTGTTGAGCTGTCATCTTCCATTATCCAGCAAGCACAGTCTTGTTTTGGAGTTATTTTTTCAATAACAACAACTCCCACGTTATCTTTTTTATCGTGAATTATTATATCTGTTGCCATATCGTGTCGATTTGTTTGTTTGAAATTTGTAAATTCTTATATATTAATCGCAAAAATTAACAAACGAATTTTAATAAATATTAAATTTACACTTTAGAGAGGTTCTAGTTTTATGACAAAAATGACGACAGAAGAAGCTTTTGTAAAAGTTTTACAAATGCACGGAATTGAACATGCATTTGGAATTATTGGATCAGCATTTATGCCGATTTCAGATATTTTTCCTGATGCTGGAATTACTTTTTGGGATGTAGCTCATGAAACTAATGGTGGTTTAATTGCAGATGGATACACAAGAGCAACTGGTAAAATGTCAATGGTAATTGCACAAAATGGACCGGGTATAACTGGATTAGTTACGCCAATTAAAACTGCATATTGGAATCACACTCCCCTTTTATTAGTAACACCTCAAGCTGCAAATAAAACCATGGGTCAAGGTGGTTTTCAAGAAGTTGAGCAAATGAACTTATTTAAAGATATGGTTTGTTATCAAGAAGAAGTTAGAGATCCATCAAGAATGGCGGAAGTTTTAAATAGAGTAATTGAAAAAGCAATTAGGGGTTCAGCGCCAGCACAAATCAATGTACCTAGAGATTATTGGACTCAAGTTATTGATATCGATCTTCCTCCAATTGTAAGACTAGAAAGACAAGCAGGAGGTGTAGATGCGATTAAAAAAGCTGCTGACTTATTATCTGATGCAAAATTTCCTGTAATACTATCAGGAGCAGGAGTTGTTATTGGTGGTGCTATTGAAGATTGCAAAAAATTAGCTGAAAAATTAGATGCACCAGTTTGTTCTGGTTATCAACATAACGATAGCTTTCCAGGAAGTCATCCTTTAGCTGCTGGACCGTTAGGCTACAATGGCTCAAAAGCCGGAATGGAATTAATTCAAAAAGCGGATGTTGTTTTAGCCTTAGGAACAAGACTTAACCCTTTTTCAACATTACCAGGTTATGGAATGGATTATTGGCCAAAAGAAGCAAGTATTATTCAAGTTGATATGAATTCAGATCGAATAGGTTTAACAAAAAAAGTTACAGTAGGAATCTGTGGTGATGCTAAATTAGTTGCCCAACAAATTCTTGCTCAACTTTCACCAACAGCTGGTGACACTGATAGGCAAAAAAGAAAAGATATTATTCATCAAACTAAATCAGCTTGGTTACAAAAATTATCAAGTCTTGATCATGAAGATGATGATAAAGGTACAGTCTGGAATGAGGAAGCAAGAAAAAGAGACTCTGACAGAATGTCACCAAGACAAGCATGGAGAGCAATTCAAGCAGGAATGCCTGATGATGTAATTATTTCAAGTGATATTGGTAACAATTGTGCAATTGGAAATGCTTATCCAACTTTTGAAAAAGGAAGAAAATATTTAGCGCCAGGTTTATTTGGTCCTTGTGGTTATGGATTTCCCTCAATTTTAGGAGCAAAAATTGGATGTCCTGATACTCCAGTTATAGGTTTTGCTGGTGATGGAGCCTTTGGTATTAGTATGAATGAAATGAGCTCATGTGCAAGAGAAGAATGGCCAGCTATAGCAATGGTTATCTTTAGAAATTATCAATGGGGTGCTGAAAAAAGAAATACAACTCTTTGGTTCGATGACAATTTTGTTGGAACAGAATTAGATCCAGAATTAAGCTACGCTAAAGTTGCGGATGCTTGTGGATTAAAAGGTGTAACTGTTAGGACAATGGAAGAGACTACATCAGCAATTAAGCAATCTTGTGAAGATCAAAAGAGAGGAATTACAACATTTATAGAAGTAATTCTAAATCAAGAACTTGGTGAACCATTTAGAAGAGATGCGATGAAGAAACCAGTAAAAGTTGCTGGGATTAACAAAGCAGATATGAAGAAACAACCTTCGTTAAACTCTTAAGATCTTTAAAATATTAAACAATTATCGTAAAGTTACTTCATGGAAGTGACTAACGATAATGCTTGTAGTTGGGTTAATGATTTAACACCAAGAACAAATGTTAAATCTATCCAGTCAAACGAAGATTGTGAATGGTTGATAATAGGTGCAGGATATACAGGGTTGTCTGCTGCGAGAAAATTAGCTGAGTTACATTATAATCAAAAAATAATATTAGTAGATGCCCAATTAGCAGGCGAGGGAGCAAGTAGCAGAAATTCAGGTTACTTAGTTGACACCACCTTAAATGACGGCTTCACTTCAAATAAAGAATTAGAAAATTATAGAAAAAAATCTGCTATTTATAGTTTAGGAATAAAAATTGTAAAAAAATTTATTAACGAACATCAAGTAGATTGTGATTGGAATGAATGTGGTAAATTTTTTGCATCTTCAAAAGTAGAAGATGAAAAAATTTTACTAAATTTTTCCAGCACACTTTCTCAATTAGGTTTTGAACATAATTTATTGAAAAAAAAGGATTTATTTAAAAGACTAGGTACAAATTTTTACAATATTGCTCTTCATACAAAAGGAGGAATTTTATTACATCCTGGTAAACTTGTCAGATCAATGATTGATGTGTTGCCTAGTAATGTGTGTTTATATGAAAATTCATGTTTAATAAATTGGAATAAAAACAAAGATTTTATTTCATGTAATTTTAAAAATGGAAAAATAAATGCTAAGAAAATTATCTTTGCTACTAATGGTTTTTTAAAATCTTTAGGGATTAAATCTAACTATAATTTTCCAATTACTTTAACTGCAAGTATGACAAGATCATTAACTGATGAAGAATTTAAATCTATTGGAGAGCCAAAAGAATGGGGTGTGCTACCAGTAAGACCAATGGGTGCAACTATCAGAATGACTAAAGACAAAAGGATATTGGTTAGAAATACAGCCGAGATTCGTAATCCATTTAAAATGTCTAAATCAGACTTAAAGAAAAGATCTATTAATCAAAAAATTTCTATTAAAAAAAGATTTCCACATCTGACTGATGATATCTTTCAATCGACATGGTCAGGAATTGTATCGAGGACAAGAAATAGTTCTCAAATATTTGAAAAAATTGATGATAATATTTTTGCTGCAGGCTGCTATAATGGTTCTGGTATAGGTGTAGGCACTTTATTTGGAGAACAAATTGCCATTAAAGCTAGTGATGAATATACAAAAGAAATTGAAATAATTGAGGCAAGAAATAAACCAACAAGGTTGCCACCTCAACCCTTTCTAAATTTAGGTATTAAGGCAAGATTATTTTATGAGCGATTAAGAGCTAAATCGGAAATTTAACTTAGATAAAAATCTAATTAGTTTTTATTTTTTGATTAATAACAAGAACAGCACCAATTAATAAAATAGGTAATCCAAAAATTAAATCTGTTTGCCATTCTAATTTCTCAAAAATTGTTGATATAATTAATGCAAGGACTGGCATAACAACACCAACATATCCAGCTCTACCAGGACCAACTTTTTCAAGTAATTTGAGATAAGAAACAAAAGCAAATATTGAACCAAAGATAGAAAGATAAAGTAAAGAACTTATATAACTTAAGCTATTTTCAAATAATAATTCTGCACCACGAACTTGGGTGACTAAAAAAGTAACAATCGAACCATACAACATCGCATATGCAATTGTTTGAATTGGTGGAAAATTATTATTTAAATTTCTTTGATGCACCATGTTACCTGTTGATGCACAAAATGTTCCAATTAAAGCTAAAAACAATCCTACATGAGTACCTTTTTGTAAATTAAAATTAAATATCTCATCATTAAAAATAATTATAATTCCAATCATTCCAATTGTTGCTCCAATTAATGTTTTTAAAGAAGGTTTTTTCTTAAAGTAAAATGTCTCTCCTAAAATATTCATTATAACAACAGTTGAAAAAACAATCGCAGGGAATGCACTAATCAGGTAAGTATTCGATAGATAAAAGAAAACATAATTAATTGAATAAAGACAAGTTCCAAAAAATAAAAACCAATAATGATGATTAATAGAAAATTTTAATTTTTCATTTTTAATTACTAAATATATTAAAATAATTATTGCTGCGATTAAGAATCTATAAAAAACTGATACTAATGGATCTACATAACCTAATTGAAATTTAATCAAATACCAGGTAGGTGACCAGCAAAAGAGAGTTATCAAAAATAAAATATAATTATTCATCAATACTTATAATTTCTAATCCTTATTGTGTAACATGATAGGAATAATTTATAGGACAACTAAATCTAATTTCTGCTTACCTAGCCTCTCATTACCATTTTTTGTCACTAAATAGGTTTCACCTAAATTCATCGCTAAATTATTATCCGAATCCATTAAGATCATATGCATAAAAAAAATATTACCAGGTGTGATTATGTAGGGATTACCAGTGTACAGCATTGGCCAGTCCATCCAATTAGGAGAAAATGTTGAACCTAATGAATACCCACAAGCATTCATTCTTGCTATATTAAAACCTAAATCATCAAAAGTTTTTGCATGAGCATCAAAAACGTTGCCTGCTGTTTTTCCTGGAATTAAATTTTTTACACAATTAGTTAAAGCCTCAATACAAGCATCATACATCTTTATTTGTTTTGGATTAGCTTTTCCAACAAGTATTGTTCTAAACATTGCGGAGTGATAATGTTTATAGGTCCCAGCCCATTCTAAACTTAATTGATCGTTATCAGACAAGCTTCTTTTTTCTGCCTGATATCTGCATAATAATGCATTAGATCCTGATCCAATGATATATTCATTTGCAGGATAATCACCACCACCTTCAAGAACAGCTCTTTGCATTTCAGCTAAAATTTTTGCTTCACTTGCACCAGCTTTTGTAAATTTCCAAGCTTCATCAAGAGCTTTGTCAGCTAGTTCCGCAGCTTTTTTTACATATATCAATTCTTCATTAGATTTTACTACTCTTAACTTTGTAATTAATTCCGATTTATCTTCAACTTTACAATAATTTTCTAGTGATTTATTTAATTTTAAAGCGTTACGACCTGTCATTCCATAAGCTTCATATTCAACACCAATATTTTTACCTTTTAAATCTAGTTCATTTAATATTTGCTTGAGATCATCAGTTGGGTTTATACCATCTTTATCAACCCAAATTCTTATATCCTCAATATTTGAGGTATTTTGAGCTTGCCTTAAATCTGGGGCACGAGTTAGAAGAATTGTATTTCCTTTTTGATCAAGTACAAGAGTTTGAAAAAAAACATATCCAAAAGTATCATACCCCGTCAGCCAATACATAGACTCTTGTCTAAACATTAAAAGAGCATCTATATTTTGTTCTTTCAAACATTTTAAAACATTTGTTTTTCTATTTGAAAATTCTTCTTTGCTAAAATGGAGAGCCATTATTTGTTATTATTTTAATACAGACATAGGATCAAGTCTTGTTTGAAACCAGTTAATTCTAAAATCAAGATGAGGACCAGTTGATCTACCAGTTGAACCAACAGTTCCTATTATATCTCCTTGATTTATTTGATCACCAACCGAAACTAAGACATTTTCAATATGAGAGTAAATTGTTGAAATACCATGTCCATGGTCCATTATAATTGTTCCACCTGTATAATATAAATCATCTTCAGCCATAGTTACAATACCTGCTCCAGAAGATTTAATCATTGTTCCTTGTTTGGCTGCAATATCGATCCCATAATGGGGCCATTTTGGTTTACCATTTAATATTCTTTGGCTGCCATAAACTCCACTAATAATACCTTCTACTGGCATTATAAATTTATCTTTAAAGAAATTTAAGTTAGAATTTATTGCTCTTGCCTCGCCGATAGCATTATTTTCTTTTTTAATTCTTTTGTAAACAGACTCTGGTGGCGTTACCTTGCTTTCTTCAAGACCGTCAATTCTTTGAATATTATATTTTCTTTTTAAAACTTTTTTTATTATTTTAGATTGTTTTCCATTAATAATTTTAGTTAAAGTTAAATCAAATTTTCTATCTCTATCTATTCCAAAAACAAAAAAACCATTTTTTGATACTTTCACCTCTTTTTTATCAATAATAATTTTTGCATTAGGTTCTGTCTTACCTAAGATAAAATGACCTTGAATAAACTTTCCTTGAAATTCTACAGCTTTTACTTGTGAGGTTGTTAAAATTAATAATATTAAAAAAAATCTATATATTACTGAGCTGTCCATCCACCATCTATAACTATTGAAGTTCCAGTGATCATCGAAGAGGCAGATGATGCTAAAAAACAAACTGTTGTAGCTATATCACTTTCTGTCGCTAATTTTCCCATAGGAATATTTCCTAAAGCTAATTGCTTAAATTTTTTATTTTTAAAAAATTTTTTAACCATTGGTGTAGCGACGAATGTTGGCGCTACAGTATTAACTCTAATATTTTTTTTTGCCAACTCAACACCCATCCCTTTTGTTAAACCTTCAATACCAAATTTCGTCATATTATACACATTTCTACCGCTCATACCTACGTGACCTAGTTGTGATGACATATTTATTATAGAACCTCGTCTTTTTTTATTCTTTAACATTTTTTTAACGACAAGTTGAGCTACGTTAAAGGCTGCCTTTAAATTAAGATCAACTAAATAATTCATACTTTTTTGTTTAATTTTTTCGAATGGCTCTGGAATATTTGTTCCTGCATTATTCACCAGAACATCAATAATATTAATTTTATCAATTTTTTCTTTCAGATCTTGGTAGTTCATTACATCGCAAGAAATTTTAATAATTTTACCTTTATTTTTTTTTATTTGCTTTTCTAATCTATTTAAATCCGATGAAGTTCTACTTAAAGCAATTACAGTTGCGCCTGCTTCTGCTAAAGCAATTGAACAAGCTTTACCTAATCCTTTTCCCGCACCTGTAACTAGAGCGTATTTATTTTTTAAGTTAATTTTTTGTAAATACATTATAGAAATAATATTTTAATATCTGTGTAAATCAACTCTACAGCAACAACTAATATTGCTAGCAATCCTGCCCATGCAATCCACTTGTACTCTTTTATCCACCTTGAAATTAAATTTGCCGCTGTCGCCATTAAAATAATAGACAAAACTAGTCCAAAAATTAGAAGAGTGTAATGATCACCAGCAGCTCCTGCTACTCCCAAAACATTGTCTAAACTCATGGTAAAATCTGCCAATAATATTGTCCAAATTGCTCTAAAGAAGTTTGAGTTATCAACTTTAATATCTTCTTCGTATCCAGATCCCTTTATCACATCTACATAAAGCTTATAAATTATATAAAGCAATAACAATCCTCCAATTAATCGAAGGCCTGTAATTTGCAAAAGATAAGCTGTAAGTAAAGTTAATATTATTCTTAATACTACCGCACCACCAATTCCCCAAAAGATAATTTTTTTTCTTTGATCTGCTGGAAATTTTGATGCGACCATTCCAATGATAATTGCATTATCTCCTGCAAGTACAAGATCGATAAATATAATTTGTCCTAAAATTGTTAATTGTTCTGGTGTAATTAGTTCTGCAAACATTTATTGCTCTAGTATCATATCTGCACCTTTTTCTGCAATCATTATTGTCGGTGCATTAGTATTTCCAGAGGTTATATTAGGCATTATAGAAGCATCAATTACTCTAAGATTTTTTAATCCTTTAACTTTTAATTTTTCGTCAACTACTGACATATCGTCTTGACCCATTTTACATGTTCCAACAGGATGAAAAATAGTTTGAGCATAATTAGAAGCTTCTTTAACCAGTTCCTCATCATCATTTATGTTTATTCCTGGTCGATATTCTTCAGGGGTATATTTTTTAAAAGTTTCAGACTCTAAAATAATTTTTCTTGTTAACTTTAAACCTTTTGCTGCAACTATTCGATCATGATCTGTTGAAAGATAATTTTGTTTTATTTTTGCATATATTCTTGAGTCTTTATCTACAATACTAACATGACCTCTGCTTGTAGGTCTTATGTTTGATACGGTAGGAGTAAATGCATGAAAATCGTGATTTTTAGTTGCACCCAATGTATCCATACTCATTGGTTGAACATGCCACTGTAAATCAGGTAGTTCAAGTGAAGGATCACTTTTAGCAAACATACAGAGTTGACTTGCCCCCATTGTCATAGGACCTGATCTATTAAATATATATTCTAATCCGATCATTAAATTTCCAAACAAACTGTTAATTTTTTTATTTAAAGATTTTAATCCATTAATTTTATAGATAGGTCTTAACATTAGATGATCATGAAGATTTTCACCAACGCCATTTAAATTTTGAACAATATCAATACCAAGATTTTTTAATTTTTCAGGATTTCCAATTCCAGATACTTGTAAAATTTGTGGAGATCCTATAGCACCGGATGATAAAATTATTTCCTTATTTACTTGAACTTTTTTAAGATCATTTCCTTGCCAAAATTCTACTTCTTTTGCAGTTTTATTATCAAAATAAATTTTTTTTACATGAGCATTAGTGATTATTTCTAAGTTTTTTCTTTTTTTTATAGGATTTAAATAGCCGACTGATGTACTGCATCTAAAACCGTCTTTTTCTGTTACCTGAAAATAACCACATCCATGATTATCACCTGTATTGAAATCTTTTGTTTTAGGTATTCCAAATTCTTCAGCTGCATTTTGAAATTCATCTAATAGAGGTAAATGTATTCTTTGATCTGAAACAGATAATGGTCCGCCTACACCATGAAATTCACTTTTTCCTCTCTCTTGATTTTCTGCTTTTATAAAATACGGCAAAACATCATCCCATCCCCAACCGGTATTACCTGATTGTCTCCAAATATCGTAATCTCGGTGTTGTCCTCTAATATACAAAAGGCCATTAATAGATGAGCTTCCACCCAATGTTTTTCCTCTAGGATATCTAATTGAAATATTATTCATAGTCTCATCTGGTTCTGTTTTGTAACACCAATCTGTCTTTGGATTATGCATTGTCTTAAAATAACCAACTGGAATGTGTATCCAAGGGTAGTTGTCCTTGCCACCAGCTTCAATAAGTAGTACTTTATTTTTAGAATTTTCAGATAATCTATTTGCTAAAACACAGCCAGCAGAACCTGCTCCAAGGATTATAAAATCAAAATTATTCATAAGTTAGAACTGTTATAAATTAAATTTTTTTATTTTGTAATATTTCTGTAAAAAATAAAAATAATTCAATATTAACACTTGTTTTAGAATACATTCTTTGACAAAGTTTCATTTTTAAAAAATAAATAAGGGGAAAAAATGAAAAAAATCATTTCAATGTTAATTGCAGCTACAATGGTATTTGGATTTATTTCAAATGCTAACGCTGCAAAAACACTAAAATGTCAGACAGTTCTTAATGCTAAAGGTGACGAAGTAGTCATGCTTAAGGACTTTACTGATACAGTAACAAAACTAACTCAAGGTTCTTTAAAATTTGAGATTATGCCAGCAGGATCAGTTGTTGGTGTTAAAGAAACTTTAGACGCAGTTGACAAAGGTTTAATCGATTGTGGTTTTGCTTGGACACACTATTGGTCAGGTGAACACCCAGCAGCAATGTTATTTGGTTCTCCAGTAGCAGGTGCGGGAGTTGGTATTGATAATATAGCTTTCTTATCTTGGTTCTTATCAGGTGGAGGTGAGCAATTATATGATCAACTTTGGAAAGAGATGAACAGAAATATCAAAGGTTTCATGTTGCAACCTGTTGGACCAGAAGCTTTAGGATGGTTCCCAGAGCCAATCAAAAATATGGATGACTTCAGAAAATTAAAATTTAGAACTCCTCCAGGAATTCCAGGACAAACATATAAAGATATTGGTATTGCATCTGTAGCAATGGGTGGTGGAGATATTCTTCCAGCTCTTGAAGCAGGTACAATCGATGCTGCAGAATGGTGTTGTCCAAAACCTGATATGGTATTTGGTTTCCAAAAAGTTCTAAAACATTATTACTTACAAGGTTTACACCAAGTAGTAGTAAATGCTGACTTTTACATTACTGGAACAACTTATGAGAAATTTTCAGAACATGAGAAAAACTCAATAAAAGTTGCAGCTGATGCATCATTAATGAAATCTTTAGCAAGAAGAATTCTTGTTAATGGAGAAGCTTTACATGAGTTAACAACAAAACATGGTGTTCAACTTCATGATACTCCAAAAGATTACTTTGTTGAATATATGGCAGCAGCAAATGCTACTTTAAATAAAAATGCAGAGAAAAATGCATTCTTTAAAAAAGTATGGGACTCTCAGAAAAAATTTGCTGATACAGCAGTTCCTTTCTGGTCTGGTGCTCAAATGTCAAATGCGCAGCTAGGAATGGCTCACGCAGCAACATTAAAGTAGTAGTTAGATAAAAATAATATAAACTAAAGCGGTCTTTAGATCGCTTTAGTTTTTTTTTAAAGAATTTTATATGCCAAATGAACCTTCTAAATTAGATATTTCAGATGAAATGATTGCCGAAAGGCGAGGTGGTTCTGGTAAAATGCCTGACGACATGCCTAATTGGATGTCTTTGTTAATAACAAAAATAGATAAATTTAGTATGTGGGTTGGCAACATAGTTTGTTGGCTTACAGTTCCTTTGATTTTAGGTATGGTTTATGAGGTTTTAGCTAGAAAATTATTTCTTGCTCCCACCATATGGGCTTATGACATGAGCAGATTTTTATATGGAGCTTTGTTTATGTTAGGAGCAGGATATGCTTTGTCTAAAGGTGTACATATTAGAGCAGATTTTTTATACAGAAATTTCAAAACAAAAACTCAAGGTGTGATTGATTTTTGGTTATATCTTTTATTTTATTTTCCAGGTCTAATTGTATTTTTATATATGACTTTTGGATTTGTTCAGGAGTCAATTATGAGAGGTGAAAGAGGCATGGACACAACTTGGATGCCATTCATGTGGCCAATCAAATCTTGTTTGTTAATAGGTATAATATTTTTACTTATTCAAGGAATTTCGGAATTACTCAAAAGTTATTGGGCCTCAACCAAAGGTCAGTGGCCAGGAGAAGAAGAATAATGTTAGCAGAATTTATAGATCCTGCAATATTAGGCTTTATTTTGATTGGAGTAATGTTGTTTTCTATATTTGTTGGTTTTCCAATTTCCTTTACATTAATTTTTCTAGGATTTGTATTTGGTTATTTAGGCTTTGGTAAACTTGTTTTTTATTTAATGACCTTACAGTTCTCAATGGTAATGACGGAACAAACATTGGCTGCTGTCCCACTCTTTGTTTTTATGGGTATTATGATGGAGCAAGCTGGTCTAATGGAAAGATTATTTTCTGCATTTCAGTTAATGCTAGCTAAAGTAAGAGGATCTTTATATTACGCAGTATTATTTGTTTCAGTTGTTTTTGCAGCAGCTACTGGAATTGTTGGAGCGTCAGTCACTATTTTAGGAATAATGGCAGCAAAATCTATGAACAAATCAGGATATAATGTTAGGCTAGCGGCAGGAACAATTACTGCTGGTGGTACTTTAGGAATTCTTATTCCACCAAGTATAATGCTAGTTGTAATGGGTCCAATTATGGAAATTCCAGTTACAGATTTATTTGCTGCAGCAATTATTCCAGGTATTTTGTTAGCATCATTATATGCTGGCTACGTAACGATAAGATGTTGGATGGATCCAAGTCTTGGACCAGTTTTACCTCCTGAATTAAGAGCCACAAGTATGGTAGCGGTTTGGAAAGAATTTTTTATAGGACTAGTTCCACCTGCATTATTAGTTTTTGCAGCACTTGGTAGTATTCTATTTGGATTTGCAACACCAACTGAAGCAGCTGGTTGTGGAGCAATGGGATCGTTACTTTTAGCTTTAGGATACAGAAAATTGACTCTTAAAAAACTTCAAGATGCTTTAGTAAAAACTCTAGAAATTTCAGCTTTAATAATGGTATTAGTTGCTGCATCTAATTTTTTTGGAGCAGTATTTTCAAGACTAGGAACTCCTATGTTATTAACTGATTTTTTATTAGGTCTTGAAATGAACAAATATTTAATTCTAGCAATTATAATGGTAATGATTTTTTTATTAGGATGGCCTTTAGAGTGGGTTCCAATAGTGATGATTATAGTTCCAATAATTTTACCTTTAGTAGAGGCATTAGAATTTAATCTAACTTGGTTTGCAATTTTAGTAGCTGTAAATCTCCAGACAGCCTGGCTATCACCTCCAGTAGCTCTTTCTGCTTATTTTTTAAAAGGTGTTGTTCCAGAATGGGATTTAAAAGATATTTATTATGGAATGATGCAATTTATGGTTATTCAGGTAATAGGGTTAGTTTTAATAATTTCATTTCCTAAAATCGCATTGTGGCTTCCGACCTATCTATATGGACAGTAGAAAATTTTAGTTTATTATAATCCTAAGTGAATCAGCCAAAAGTTAAATATTCTCTATCAAATTGGGACCTTGTAACGGTTAATCCAAATTATAAAACTTGGGATTGGAAAGATTTATTTTGTTTTTGGGGAGTTAATATTCAATCAATTATTGGATTTTCTCTAATAGCGTCACTGTATATAATGTATAGCTTAAACACATTTGTTGTGTTCTTTGGTACGATACTTGGATCTTTTTTTGTTTATTTATTTTCAAATATAATTGGGAAACCTTCACAAAAATTTGGTTTACCATTTGCTGTGTTATTGAGATCATCTCTTGGATTTAATGGTGCCAAGTTCTTTGGGCTTATTAGAAGCTTAGTAGGAATTTTTTTGTTTGGTATTCAAACTTATTTTTTATCTAAAATATTTGTTTATTTAATAAGAATTTCGCTTTTTACAATTGATGAGTCTATATTGCAGGAAGATATTTTCATTTTTTACTACTTTGGCCTTAATATTATTGATTGTTCCGCAATAGTAATTGCTATTATTTTTCAAACATTACTGTTTAGCGTTGGTATGCAGTATAACAAAAAATTAATTAATTTTTCAGCTATAACTGTTTATGTTGGAATGATTTGTTTTTTCTTTGTTGTACTTTTAAGTGATGTAAAAGTTACGACCAATGCTTTTACAAATATTTTAAAACTAAATAATTTTATTGATATAAATAATTTAGCTCCTTTATTGACCGTAGCTGGAACTATATTTGCCTATTTCTCAATTTTGATTATTAGTTTTGGAGATTTTTCAAGATATGTAAAAAATAATGATGACTTAAAAAAAGGTAACTTAAGTTTGATTTTAAATTTAATTATATTTTCTTTTTTCTCAGTTTTTATAGTTATTGGCTCAGATGTATTTTTAAACCTTAAGTTTTCAGATATGGATAGAATTTTTACAAATCCGACCGATATAATTGGAAAGTTTAATAATATACAGATAACAATAATTGTTTTATTGTTTATTATAGTTGCTTCAGCATCAACAAATATGGTCGCAAATTTTATTCCTTCCCAGTATTCATTAATTAATTTTATACCTTCTAAATTAAATTTAAAAAGCGCAAGTTATTTCATTTCTTTTTTTGGTTTGCTTATTGCATTTTTTTGGCTCACTATTTTAAGTCAAATTGGAATTTTATCTTTTATTGATACCTTTGGAGCTTTTTTTGGTCCTTTATTTGGGGTAATGGTGGCTGATTACTACTTAATTCAAAAGGAAAATTTGAGTAATAAAGATTTATATTCGATCAATAAAGATAGTTCTTACTATTATTCCGGTGGTTGGCACATCAAGGGAGTATATTCTTTATTCATAGGTTTTATTTTCTCAGCTTCTACAATTTGGAATACTAATTTAATGTTTTTACAGTCATATGCTTGGATAATAGGTGCATTTGTTTCTTGGATAACTTATTATCTGCTCGCAAAAAAATAATTTCAATGAATACATTTGATTTTAAAAATAGAACAGCCGTAATTACTGGTGGAGCGCAAGGATTTGGCCTAGATATTGCGAAGAGATTTTTAGATTCAGGGGCTAAAGTTTTTATATGGGATATTGATGAAAAACTTCTTAAGTCTGTTGTTGATGAGCTAAAAAACCCTAATTTATTTTATAATGCAGTTGATGTTTCAATTTATAATGATGTTGAAAAAAATGTTAATGACATAACTAAAAAAACAAACGTTGATATTTTAATTAATAATGCCGGGATAACAGGTCCAACGTCCCCTTTGTGGGAATATGATGTAGATATGTGGTATAAAATAGTACAGATCAATTTATTAGGTACTTTTAATTGTTGTCGAGCAATAGTTCCAAATATGATCAAAAACAACTATGGAAGAATTGTTAATGTAGCTTCTGTTGCCGGAAAAGATGGAAATGCGAATGCAAGCGCCTATAGCTCTGGAAAAGCTGGAGCAATTGGGCTCACAAAATCTTTAGGTAAAGAATTGGCCCACAAAGATATTGCTGTAAATGCTATCACACCCGCAGGTGCTAAAACCAGAATATTAGATCAAATGAGCAAAGAACATGTTCAAAGGATGCTTTCCAAAGTGCCAAGAGGAAGGTTTCTTGAAATACATGAGTTTACTTCACTAGTTTGCTGGCTTTCTTCTCAGGAGAACACTTTTTCTACAGCTGCTGTTTTTTGATATTAGCGGCGGAAGATCAACTTATTAGTTAAAATTTTGAAATTACTTTTAGGTTTGTATTTTGATTTTTAATTGAATTTTTGCCCATAACAGGAACTGAAATCATTAACGACCAATAGATAAGAAGAATAAACATAGCAATAATTTTCATAGAGCTCAAATATATATATATATATCAATTTTGTATTTAGAGTGTTTAAATTATGACAAAATATTGTAATTAAAAAAAAAATAATTATAAAATATTTATGTTTAAAATTTTAATTTTCTATATCTTTATTTTCTTTACCCTCAATTCTGCTTATGCCGATAAAGTTTTAATTTTTGAATTTACGGAGAAAGAACTTTCAGAATTAGAAGTGAGAAAAGTAAGAGGGGCTCAAAATAAAACAGTTTACTCTGTTAATTCAAATAAATATGGAAATTATTTAAAAGCAATCGCTGATAATGCTGCCTCTGGTCTAGGAAAAGAGGTTAAAATTGATTTAAACAAAACTCCTTTCATTAATATTACCTGGAAAATTGAGATGGATCTTAAAGGTATTAAAGAAAACACGAAAAAAGGACACGATTATGCAGCTCGAGTTTTTTGCAATTAAAAAAACCGGAGCAACACCTTTATCAAATAGGGCTATTAACTATGTATTTTCAAGCAATAGTGAAGTAGGCGAAAATAGACATAGTCCTTATACAAAAAAATCAATCGATAATGTATTAGCTACAACCAAAGATAGCTTAAATAAATGGGTGACTGTGAAGGCTAATGTTAAAGAAGATTTTAAAAAATTCCATGATTTAAATGTGAATGAGTTAGATGGGCTAGCTATAATGGCTGATACTGATAATTCTAAAAGAAAATCAATAGCATATTTTCAAAATATATATTTTTCATCATACTAAATAGAGTTTAAATATTTTTTTAAACCAATACTTAAAAAAGATAATAATATAGCAGCAATAACCTCAGCAACTGGAATAGCATTAGGAAATCCAAAGTTCCACAAAATCACTCCAATTAACCAAATGATATAAATTTTCATTATTAGCATTATATCTTAGTTTGTATTAAAATATTATTTTTTTTGATATAATGTTTCTATGCATGAAAATTTTTATCATAATGTTAAAATCTATTATGAAGACACAGATGCTGGTGGAGTTGTTTACTACGCAAATTATCTAAAATATCTTGAAAGAGCTAGAACTGAGGCCTTAACATCTATAGGATTAAGCAATCTTCAAGTTAAAGAACAATTTGGTGCATTAATAATTGTTAAATCCTGCAATATTGAATATAAAAAACCAGCACACTTAGAAGATGAACTTAGTATTAGGTCATTTATAAAATCAATTTCTAAAGCTTCTTTTTTCATGAATCAATTTATAACTAAAAACCAGGTTACTATCGTAGAGGCTAAAGTACATTTAGTTTTTTGTAAACGAAAAAGGCAAACCAGTTAAAGTACCAGATTTGATTTTTGATAATTTTAGACCATATTTTTGCGATAGTATTAAATTGTAGAAATTTTTTTAGCCTTTTTAAATAAATCAATCATCATTTTTTGAGATACTAATTTCGTATTTACATTTCTTGGACTTGGGTGATAACAAGAAATTAAAGTAATGTTGTTTGGTAATTTATAAGATCTACCATGTTTAAATTTTACAACTGAATGCAAATGGTATTTTTGTTTAAAAAATTTTATACAATTATCAAAAGCAACTTTTCCTAAAGTAACAATTGTTTTTTAAATTTTTTAAATTTGAAATCTCAAAATTTAAATAATCTGAACAATTATTTAGCTCATCATTATTTGGTTTATCTCCTGGTGGAACACATTTGAGTATATTTGTTATATATGCAGATTTTAATTTTAGGCCATCATTTAAATTTGTAGAGTGTGGTTGATTAGAAATTTTAGCTTTATGTAAACATTTAAATAAGAATTCTCCAGATTTATCTCCTGTAAAAGCTCTTCCTGTTCTTGTGCCTCCATGAGCTGCTGGTGCCAAACCTAAAATTAATAGTTTTGCATCATTATTTCCAAACCCAGTTACAGGTTTTCCCCAATATTTATCATTTATGTTTTGTCTACGTTTTTCTTTAGAAATTTTTTCTTATAAAAGTAGTTAGTCTTGGACATTTTTTACATTTAACAATTGTTTTATTTAATTTATTTAATTTAATATCCATTAATGAAAATTTTAAATTTTATAATATTAATATTTATATTTTTTATCTCTTCAGTCAAAGCAGATTTAAATGAAAACATAATTTCTGAAATTAAAAAAGGTGGTAAATTAATTTTTATACGACACGCATATGCGCCAGGAGGAGGTGACCCAGTAAACTTCAATATAAATGATTGTGATACTCAAAGAAATCTTAGCGAAAATGGAAGAATTCAGTCTAAAAATATTGGTGATTTTTTCAAAAAAAATCAAATCTCTTTTGATAAAGTCTATTCGAGTGAATGGTGTAGATGTAAAGAAACAGCATCTATTGCTTTTGAAAAATTTGAAACAAAAAAATTTTCTCAATTCATTTTTTAGTGAGCAATTTGCAAAAAATAGAAAAAATCAAATAGCAAATTTTAATAAATTTTTAACTGATTGGGATGAAAATCATAATCTTATTTTCGTTACTCATTACGTGGTTATTTCGGAAATACTAAATTATGCACCGTCCTCAGGCGAGATAGTTATTTCAAATAAACAATTAAAAGTTATTGATAGTTTAGAAATTGAATATTAGATTGAAAGATTATGTCTTCTAAACGAGCAATGCGGCAAGCACAAAAACAAGCATATGCAAAACACAGATCAAATATTA
>CABXRX010000003.1 GCA_902514745.1 uncultured Pelagibacteraceae bacterium
TTTGTAAGGAATCGAATTGTAATTTTTATACTTTCATTTTGTTTTTGTTCATTTGAGTACCAATCTGTAATGATAATTCCACCACTATAATTTACAGAAGAGAGAGGCATAAAATCAATTACATCAAGAGAAGCTCTCCATAATTCGTTAGAACTTGCAAACTCAAAAACGCCACCTTTGGATCCACCGAATTGATCATTTAGTTTAAAACCTCTTCCTTCTTCAAGATTTTTTTTTACTCTTTCTGCTGGATCGGCTGGAAACTTTCTGGCATCACCTCCTGGAAGTTTTCCATTACATCCAAGCAATAAAAAAGAGAATATTGCAATAAAGCTCAATATTTTGATGTTTTTTATAATCATATTGGTATTTTTTGAAAATCTTATACAATAATTAAGTAATTTTGCCTAAATTTATTAAAAAACCATAAATTTGTTGCAAAAATACAACACTACTCATTTTTTTTTGAATATAGTTAATATTAGCCTAAATATCAATTTACCATCATATATAAACTGCCTGTTTATTATTAATAATAACAATTAAATAAAGGAGTAATTAATATGAACAAATTTAAGAAAATAGGTTTAACTGCTTTAGCAGCTTCACTTGTTTCTGTTTCAGCGCATGCAGGTGCTATGTCTGTAGCTGGATCAGCTTCAATGAATGCAGGTGCTTACAGTGGTGAAGGTCACAATGGAGGAACTACTTTCTCTATGGGTAACCAATTAACTTTTACTGGTTCAGGTGAGCTAGATAATGGTATGACTGTATCACTTTCATTTATCCAAGATGAAGGAACAGCTACATTTGATAACCACAGTGTATCAGTTAGTTCTGATGGTATGGGTACTTTAGTACTACATGGTCAAGGTGGTGGTTCAGCTACTTCAGCTATGGACGCTACAGCAGCTGGTAACCTTTGGGATACTTTTGACGGTACAGGGTTAGCAACTGGTGTTACACATACTAACTCAGCGCCTGGTACAAATGCATTTATGTACACTTTGCCTGAAATTATGGATGGTGTAGCTATAAACGCATCTTATGAGCCTCAAGCTTCTGGAAACACTAATGATTCTGGAACTGGTTGGTCTGTAACTTATACTGGTATAGAAGGTTTAACAGCTATCTACAGTATATCTGACGAAGTAGGAACAACTTCTGCTTTATCAGGTGAACAAACAGCTTGGAAATTAGCTTATGTTTACGGTTCAATAACTGCTACTGCAACTGGAAGTGATTTTGAT
This sequence comes from uncultured Pelagibacteraceae bacterium, assembly GCA_902514745.1. Classification (GTDB taxonomy): domain Bacteria; phylum Pseudomonadota; class Alphaproteobacteria; order Pelagibacterales; family Pelagibacteraceae; genus Pelagibacter. The sequence goes on from CABXRX010000003.1 coordinate 1,251, forward strand.
GTACAAACAGCTTCTAGCGACCAAGATGTTTCATCTTATGCAGTTTCTTACACAGTATCTGATGAACTATCAGTTACTTACGGTACAGAAACAATCGAAAGTGGAACTGCTGGAGATCAAGATGCTGAATACAATAAGCTAAGTGCGTCTTATGTTTCAGGTGGAATGACTGTTTCAGCGGCATTAGCTCAAGCTGAAAACATTGACCACAGCACAAACGCTAACGCAGACCTTGATTACTGGTCTCTTGGCTTTGCATTTGCATTCTAATTTAATTTAGATACAAATTATATTAAAAGGGCCCCTTTTTAGGGGCCTTTTTTTTATTCAAAATAAGATATCCCAGCAAAATCATACTGATTTAAAAGAGAAAGTTTTTTTTTATTTTTTTCTGAAATTCCACCAAGCACAACAATATCTTTCACGGTAAGTTTAGAGAGTAGTTTAAATCTATTAATTCCCAAAAAATTTTTATTTTTTTTAAACAAAGAAGATAAAAAAATTTTTTTTACTTTTTGATTTTCTTTTATTCTGATTTCTTTTAGGTTGTGTGCTGATCCAATAATTTTGAAGTTTTTCTTATAAGAGTAAGCTAAGTGCTTTAAGCTTTTATTAAAAGCTGGAATATAAGCACCATCCAAATCAAGTTTAATAGCTAATTTAATATTATTTGACAAATAAAACTTAATAGATTTTTTTTTACAATATCTTTTTATTTTTAGAATAATTGTTTGGTCTATTGGCTTTGATGAGTAGTTTCTATAAATTATTACGGTTTGTTTATCTTGTTTATCGATATTATTTGTGTCAAATTTATTAATAAAGTAATATTTTCTCATCATATAAATATGCATAATACTATTAAAAATTTATTAGACATCGAAAATAATATTAAAGTTTATCTTAGCAAATTAAATATTAATAATAATCCTAAAATTGTTGCGGTATCAAAGACTTTTAAAATTGATAGAGTCTTACCTCTTATAGAGCATGGCCATGTAGATTATGGTGAAAACAAAGTTCAGGAAGCAGTTGAAAAATGGACAGAAATTAAAAAAAAAAAATCACAGGTAAGATTGCATATGATTGGTAAATTACAAACTAACAAAGTAAAATTTGCTGTTCAAATATTTGATTATATTCATTCAGTAGACAGTATTAAACTCGCAAAAAAGATTGTGGATGAACAAAATAAAATAAATAAAAAAATCAAAATATTTTTACAAGTTAATATTGGAGACGAAAATCAAAAATCAGGAATTCATAAAAAAGAAGTTAGCCAATTAGTTTCTTATTGCAAAGAAATTGATTTAGATTTAATTGGCTTGATGTGTATTCCACCGGTAGATATTGATCCTGAGAGATATTTTGAAGAGATGAATAAACTGAATAAAAATCTGAATTTTTCAGAATTAAGTATGGGAATGTCCTCTGATTATCTTAAAGCTGCCAAACATCATTCAACATATGTTAGAATTGGATCTAGTATTTTTGGCCAGAGATCTTAAGATATTTTTATTTTAGAATTTTTTTTAATTAATTTTAGCATAATCAAAAAATCTTTTTCCTTTAAAGCTACACATCCTGCTGTTGGTTTATAATCTTTAGTTAAGTGAATAAAAATACAACTACCTTTACCAGTAATAGGCTTATTAAAGTTGTACTTAATTGGAATTAGGAAATCATATTTATAATCTTTTCTTTTTAATTTTTCATGTTTAACTTTTTTTTCTATTTTAAAAATTTTATTATATTTTTTTGGAAAACGCACATCATCACACCAACCCATATCTTTTTTAATTTCGATGCACTTTAATAAAGTAGACGGTTTTTCCTTGCGATCTTTCCTAAAATAAAGATTTTCAATCTCAAAGGTTCCTTTTGGTGTTTTTTTATCTCCTTCTTTTTTGTTTTTTGTAGATCCTTTTTTTCCTATACAACACCTAAATTTAAATTCATCTATTTGAAGAGTATGTTTATTTTTGACTGAAATTGTCATATTCTCTTTTTTGTGAGTACTCAGAATTTAATAATATATAAGTTTACACCATTATATCACATTCTTGAAGAACTTGGTTTAGATTTAAATTTTAAGTTAAGTTTTGCAGATAGTGAGAATTCTTTAAAAGACAAAATAAAAAATCAAAGTAATTATTTGGTTATTTCAAGAAAAAAATATTTAGATATTGATAATCAATTAGTTTTAGAAAATACACCAATCAAAATTTTTAAATTAGTTGAAAAAATAAATATTGAATTATTAAGATTACAATTTAACAGCCAATCTCAAGTGAAAATTAAAAAATATACTATTGATCTAAATTCAAGAGAAATAACAATTAATAATACCAGACTAAAGTTGACTGAAAAAGAAATTAATACGATTAGTTATTTATCAAAATTAAATAAGCCGGTCAGTGTTGATGAATTGCAAGAAAAAGTTTGGAGTTATCAATCTGATATTGAGACTCATACTGTTGAGACACATATCTATCGATTAAGAAAAAAATTTTTAGATACTTTCGATGATAATGAATTTATTATTAGTAAAAAAAATGGTTATCAAATTAAATAAGAAAAACCCAATAGCTAAAGATCTATTTACCAAAAAATATAAGCCAAAAGTAGTAAAGCCTAAAAAGGGTAAGGGAAGTTTTAAAAGAAAAAAAATTTGAGCTTATAGTCTTGCACCAATTTGTTGTATTACTCTTGATGACATTTCAGTACCTTTTTCCAAACATTCTTTCATTGGAAATTTATTAATGTACCCATGAAGAAATCCAGCAGCAAACAGATCGCCAGCACCTGTAAGGTCAATAATTTTAAGATTTTGTTGAATATCACTTTCAAAAATATCTTCACCCTTAACTACAATTGCACCTTTTTCACCTCTTGTTACGACTATTAATTTATTAAGTCGTTTTGAAAAATCTATAACTTCGTTAAAATTTTTTGCTTCAATTAAAGAAGTAATCTCTTGTTCATTAGCAAAAGTTATATCTAGTTTGTTTTTTACTAAGTTTAAAAAATGAGGTTTATGTCTATCCACACAAAATAGATCAGAGAGCGACATGGCTACTTTATTTGCATTGTTAATAGCTTTATCAAACGCTTTCTTGGGCTCTCCTTCATCCCATAAGTAACCCTCTAAAAATATTATCTCACTTTTTTTAATTGCATTAGAACTAACATCATTTTCATTTATTTTTCCTGCTGTTCCTAAAAATGTACACATTGTTCTCTCTGAGTCTGGAGTAACTAATATTAAACAAGTGCCTGTTGGTAATTCCTCCTTCTTTTTTGTGTAAAAATATTCCACTTTTTCTTTTTTTAGACCTTCTTCATATTTATCACCAAAGTCGTCATCAGAAACTTTTCCTATAAAACCTACTTTGTCACCAAGTTGAGATAATCCAACTATAGAATTTGCTACAGAACCTCCAGAAACAGTTTTTTCAATTTTAAGATTTGTTAATAAATTTTTGAATTCATTTTCCTCAAAAAATAGTTTCATTGTACTCTTTGTAAGATTATTTTGTTCAATGAAACTGTCATTTACTTTACAAATGACATCAACTATTGCATTTCCTATTCCTAGAATTTTCATATTATGCTTTTTGGGTAATAACAGGTTTTTTTCTATTTGGGTAGCACGTAGTGCATATTTTGCATGTTAAACCATAACAATCTCTTGCCTTGCAATATTCTCTACCATAAAAAATTATTTGCAAATGAAGCTTAGACCAAGTTTTCTTTGGAAATATTCGTTTTAAATCTTTTTCAGTTTGAGCTACATTTTTTCCATTTGTTAAACCCCATCTTTGAGAAAGTCTATGAATATGGGTATCAACTGCGAAAGCTGGATATCCGAAACCCTGGGACATCACTACACTCGCTGTTTTATGGCCAACACCAGGGAGTTTTTCAAGCTCTTCAAAAGTTTTAGGAACTTTTCCGTTATGTTTTTCTAAAACTTGTTTTGACATTAAGTAAATACTTTTTGCTTTAACTCTAAAAATACCAATTTTTTTTATTAATTTTTCAATTTTTTTTCTTCCTAATTTTACAAAGTGTTCTGGTTTGAAATACTTTGGGTATATATTTTTTGTTACATTGTTAACATTTACATCTGTACATTGAGCCGAAAGAAGTACAGAAATTAATAGTGTAAAAGTATTCTTACTTTTTAAAGGAATTGGTGCTTTAGGATAAATTTTATTTAAAGTTTTAATTATTATTTTTGCTTTTTGTTTTTCATTCATTATGAAAAATTAAGCAAATCTCTCATAGAATATAAACCCGGTTTCTTTTTCATTAACCATTTAGAGGCGGTTAGAGCTCCATCTGAGTAAAGCGCTCTATCAAAAGCTTCGTGGTTTAATGTAATTATTTCTTTTCCACTTGAGAATTTCACTTCGTGTTCACCTATAATTTCACCTCTTCTAATTGAATTAAAATTAATTTTTTTTCCATAAGGAAAAGATTTTTTATTTAAAAATTTTTTACCAATTAAATTGTATAAATTTTTATTTTTTCCATCTGCAATTCCTTTACCAAGCATTAACGCAGTACCAGATGGATAGTCTTTTTTATGTTTATGATGTACTTCAAATATTTTACTTAAATATTCATCATTTAGTGATTTTGATGCAATTTCAGTTAAATACATTAATAAATTTACACCTAAGCTCATGTTGCCAGCTTTTAAAATAGGTATCTTTTTTGAATATTTTTTAATTTGATTTTCTTGGCTCCTAGTAAATCCTGTAGTACCAATTACTACTTTTTTTCTTAGTTTTGATGCTATTTTTAATATCTCAAGGGTGCAATTTGGTACTGTAAAATCAATAATTACGTCAGTTTTTTTAAAGGCTTTATCAGAATTTAATTCAGGTTTAATTCCATTAAATGTTTTATTTACTGGTCTATTTTCTGTAAGTGCAACTAACTTAAAATTTTTATTTTTCTTTGAAGATTTGATGAGTTGTTGACCCATTCTGCCCATGCATCCTGAGATCGCTAAATTAATATTTTTCATTTATAAATATTAACTCTTTTTAGGAGATTAGTCTTTTAGTTTTTCCAGAAATCTTTTGCTTTTTGAAAAAACTTTTTTATGCTTGGATTTGACTTGTCGTTTTCAATTTCTCTAAATTGCTCTAGTAAGTCTTTTTGTTTTTTATTCAAATATACTGGCACTTCTGTTTTGACTTGAACATACAAGTCACCAAAATCACCTCTTCTCATAAATGGCATTCCCTTACCTTTTAATCTAAATTGTTTACCATTTTGTGTTCCATCAGGAATTTTTATTTTTGCTTTTCCACCGTCAATAGTTGGAATTTCAATAGTAGTTCCTAATGCAGCATCAGCTAGAGAAATTGGAAATTCAAAAAATAAATTTTCATCTGATCTTTTAAATAAGTCATGGGAATGAACGTTGATAAATAAATATAGGTCACCTGTTGCTCCACCTCTGCTACCTGCTTCACCTTTACCTGCTAATCTAATTCTTGTTCCGTCGTCAACACCTTTAGGAATTGTAACTGATATTTTCTTAGAGGCTTGTTTCTTACCCTGTCCATTACAGTCATTACACGGATTTGTAATTTCCTCCCCATTACCATTACATTGTGGGCACGTTTGTTGAACTGTGAAAAAACCTTGGTTAGATCTTATTTTTCCATTTCCACCACAGTAAGTACATCTGTCTGGAGAGTGACCGGGTTTTGAACCATTCCCTTTACAAGTGTTACATTTTTCTGATGTTGAAAATTTAATATCTTGTTTTTTTCCTTGGTAAGCTTCTTCAAGTGTGATTGATAAATCATATCTTAGATCTGAGCCTCTGTTATTAGAACTTCTATTTCTTGATCTGCCACCACCACCAAAATCACCAAAAAAATCTTCGAAAATATCTGAAAAATCTGCTCCACCAAATCCACCAAAACCACCGCCTTGTCTTCCACCCCCATTTTCAAAGGCCGCATGACCAAAATTATCATAGTTTTGTTTTTTTTCTTTATCTGAAAGAATTCCGTAAGCTTCACTGGCTTCTTTGAATTTATCTTCTGCAACCTTATCACCAGGATTTTTGTCAGGATGATATTTAACAGCAAGTTTTCTATAAGCTGATTTTAGTTCGTCTGGGGATGCACTTTTACCAACACCTAAAACATCGTAAAAATCTCTTTTAGCCATAAGTTACTTTGAGATAATTGTTGTTGAAAGTTTTATGCGCTTTTTTCTTTATCTTCTTCTTTATTTTCTTCTTTTACTTCTTCAAAATCTGCATCAACTACATTATCGTCTTTTTTTCCTTCATCATTATTTTTACTATCATCAGGTGAATCTGGTTTTTTCTCTTGAGATTTATATATAGCTTCTCCTAATTTCATCGATGCTTGAACTAACGTTTCTGTTTTTTTCTTGATGTCTTCATTATCAGTTCCTTTAAGAGCTTCTTTTAAACTGGATGATGCGTCTTCGATTGCTTTTTTTTCAGAATCAGTAATTTTAGATCCATGCTCTTTAAGATTTTTTTCAGTTGAATGAATTAAGGTGTCAGCTTGGTTTCTTGTATCCACAGATTCTCTTTTCTTTTTATCTTCTTCTTTATTAGCTTCTGCATCTTTGACCATTTTTTCAATTTCTTCTTCACTCAATCCTCCAGAAGCTTGGATTTGAATCTTCTGCTCTTTTCCAGTTCCTTTATCCTTTGCAGAAACACTTACTATGCCGTTTGCATCAATATCAAAAGTAACTTCAATTTGAGGAACTCCTCTTGGAGCTGCAGCAATACCAACTAATTCAAAGTTTCCTAACATTTTGTTGTCAGTTGCCATTTCTCTTTCACCCTGAAGAACTCTAATAGAAACTGCAGGTTGATTATCTTCTGCGGTAGAAAATACCTGGCTTTTTTTTGTAGGTATTGTTGTGTTTTTTTCAATTAGCTTAGTTGATACCCCACCAAGAGTTTCAATACCTAAAGAAAGAGGTGTAACATCTAGAAGAAGTACATCTTTAACATCTCCTTGAAGTACTCCGGCTTGAATAGCTGCACCCATGGCTACAACTTCATCTGGATTAACACTTTTGTTAGGATCTTTTCCAAAGAAATTTTTAACTTCCTCTAAAACTTTAGGCATTCTTGTCATTCCACCTACCATGACAATTTCGTCTATGTCACTTGCAGAAATGCCTGCATCACTTAATGCCGTTTTGCAAGGCGGCAAAGTCTTAGCTATTAAATCTTCAACAAGAGCTTCAAGTTTTGCTCTAGTCATTTTTAAATTAATATGTTTTGGTCCTGTTTTATCAGCAGTAATAAATGGTAAATTAATATCTGTTTGTTCTGCTGATGATAGTTCGATTTTAGCTTTTTCAGCAGCTTCTTTTAATCTTTGAAGTGCAAGCTTGTCTGATGTTAGATCTATTCCATTATCTTTTTTAAATTCAGCTGTTAAGTATTCAACGATTGTATTATCAAAATCTTCTCCTCCTAAAAAAGTGTCTCCATTAGTTGATTTAACTTCGAATACACCATCCCCTAATTCCAAAATAGAAACGTCAAATGTTCCTCCACCTAAATCGTAAACCGCAATCTTTTTATTTTGTTTTTTATCCAATCCATATGCTAATGAAGCTGCAGTTGGCTCGTTGATAATTCTTAAAACTTCTAGACCTGCAATTTTACCAGCATCTTTAGTTGCTTGTCTTTGTGCATCATTAAAGTATGCGGGAACAGTTATTACTGCTTTGGTTACTTCTTGACCTAAGTATTTTTCAGCAGTTTCTTTCATTTTTTGTAGAATAAAGGCAGATATTTGAGAAGGTGAATATTTTTCCCCTTTTGCTTCTATCCAAGCATCTCCTTTTTCTGAATTAACTATTTTAAAAGGAGCTGCTGATATATCTTTTTTTACAGTTGGGTCCTCAAAATTTCTTCCAATAAGTCTTTTAACTGCAAAAATTGTATTTTCAGGATTTGTCACAGCTTGTCTTTTAGCTGGTTGACCAACTAGTTTTTCGCTTTCATCTGTAAAAGCTACAACTGATGGAGTTGTTCTTGCACCTTCAGTATTTTCTAATACTTTAGGTTGGCTACCCTCCATAATTGACACACAAGAGTTTGTTGTACCAAGATCTATTCCTATAATTTTGCTCATAATTTAAATTCTACCCTTCATATATGTGTTAAAATTAATTCTACAAGTTCAACAAATGTAATTATTTGTCTAAATTCTCCTTATTTTCCTCACTTTTATCATCTTTTTTTTCTGTTTTTTTAGATACGCCCACTAAAGATGGTCTAAGTAATCTATCTTTTATCATAAAACCTTTTTGAACTTCTTGAACGATTGTTCCTGGTTCTTTTTGATCGTCTTCTATTTCCATCATAGCTTGATGCAAATTTGGATCTAATTTTTTATTGAGACAATCAATTGGCCTAATATTGTTTTTAGTAAAAATAGAGATCAAATCTTTATTTATTATATCAAAATGCTCTAAGGTTTTTTTTAAAGCCTCGGTGTCTTTAAGAGCTTCATCACTTTCTAAAATTAATTTTGATCTTGTAAGGTTGTCAATTAAATTTAACGCCTCTTTCGCAAATGCAAAACCCCCATAATCAAAAGCATCATCTTTTTCTTTTTCAAACCTTCTTCTTTGGTTTTCCATCTCAGCAAATGTTCTTGCTAATTTGTCTTCCAACTTTTTTATTTTTTCTTCAGGGGATAATTCTATTTTTTCTTCTACTTCCTCATTTTTTTCTTGCTTATCATTTAATTCTTTTGATGCTTCTTCTTTCTCATTTGAAGTTTTAGACGTAGGGTTTTCTTGATTAAGGTTTTCCTCTTTTTCCATGGTGACATATATGGTAAGAAATCTCAAAATTGCTAGGTATTTATGAAAAAAATCTCAAAATTGCTTATAGGCACAAATAATAGAGGAAAATATAGGGAAATTAGAGATTTATTGCCAAAATATATTAAAACGCATTCAACATCTGAGTTTAAACTAAAGAGCCCAATAGAAGATGGACAGACATTTATAGAAAACTCAATCATAAAATCTAAACATTTCTCAAAAAAGACAAAAATGTTATGCCTTGCTGATGACTCTGGACTTGAAATAGACTTATTAGATAAAAATCCGGGAATTTATTCAGCTAGATGGGGTGGAAAAAAAGGTGATTTTAAAAAAGCAATAAAGAGAGTTTATAGAGAATTATCCAAAAAAGATAAAAATTGGAAAAAAAAAAAAATTAGAGCTAGATTTGTTTGTGCCTTATCGATTTGCTATTTAGATAAAAAAATTGCGTCCGTATCAGGAAAAATTGAGGGATATATTTCAACAAAACCAAAAGGAAAAAATGGGTTTGGTTACGATCCAATTTTTATCCCTAAAAAGAAAAAAAAAACATTTGGTGAAATGAGTTCTTTACAAAAATATAAAATAGATCACCGTTTTGTTGCTTTCAGGAAAATTAGAAAATTTCTGTAATTTTTTTATCCTCAATTTTATAAAAGTTTAATCTGTGATTAATTTTATTATTTTTAATATCGAAAATACCTATCTTACCTTTAAAAGAATTCTTTTTTTTAAAAAGTTTATTTAAATTAGAGAGATTGGTTTTTAAAGATAGATAATAGACAAGTCCCACAAGATCGTAACTTAGTAAAGCTAAATGTGAGGGATATTCATTAAACTCTTTAAAAAATTTATCTCTATAATTTTCAAAATTATTTTTGTTTATTGACGGATAATATAAAGGCTGAATATCTACTTCATTTAATAAACTTTTATCAAACCATTGATTTAAAGTAATAAAATACTTATTTTTTGGGGTGACATCTGTATACAAAAGTGACGTAGATACACTTTTTAAACTTTCATCAAAATCAGCAATAACTACTGCATCAAAATTTAAACCTCCTAAAGTATATCTTTGTTCAAGTTTTTTAATTTTTTTTTCTTTATTCGATTGATTTGATTTTTTTAATCTTAAAATTTCATCTTCTAAGTTTTGTTTCCTAATCCTGTAATTGGTAATTTCTTCAATTTGTTTTGTTAATTTTGTTGGTTCTGTACTGTAGTCATAATTTTTAAATATCTTGATTTTTGAGTCTTTAATTCCTTTTTTAACTTCGAATTCATAGTCTTGTATTGGTGTTAAAAATATTGTTCTTTTAATTTTACTTGTTTCTAAAAATTTTTTTATAGTATTTAATTGAGAAGTAGAATTTATTCCTGCAGAAATTACATTTTTTGGAAGATCAAGCGTTTTATTTGTTAATGATAAAAAAGTTACATCTTCGATTTCATCTAAATAAGATATACTTTCGTGAAAGACAGGACCGATAACTACTTTTACACCCATTTGTTGTAACTCAAATGCTGATTTTAGAGCCTGGTTTGCTTTAGAAGCTGTATCCTTTGGAATAATTTCAATTGAGTTATTATTAATATCTTTTAAAGCCAATCTCACAGCTTTTATAATTGATTGACCTAACTCATTATTAGAACCTGTTAATGGTACCATGAGACCAATTTTTATTGTTTCATTAGCTTTGACTGAATATGAAAATAATAAATAAAAATTTAGTATTACTAAAAAAATAATTTTAATAAATTTAATCATTTTAATGTTAGTATATTATCTTTTAAGCTAAATTATGATCATAAATTCACAATCTAAAATAAAAGCCGAAGAAAATGGTCTTTATTTGGTATCAACACCAATTGGTAATTTAAAAGATATTACTTTTAGAGCCGTAGAAACATTGAAGAAATCTTCTTACATCCTGTGTGAAGATACAAGAGTCTCAAGAAATCTTTTAGAAAGATATGAAATAAAAACACGCTTAATTTCAAATCATAAATTTAATGAATTAAAAAATTTAAGGAAGATTATTAATCTTTTAAAGTCTGGAGAAATAATTTCATTAATTTGTGATGCTGGGACACCTAGTATTTCTGATCCTGGCGCAATATTAGTAAATGAATGTATTAAAAATAATATCAAAATTACTCCAATTCCAGGACCTTCGGCTGTCACAATTGCTGTTTCAATGAGTGGTTTTTCAGAAAAATTTATTTTTTATGGATTTTTACCTGAAAAGAAAAAAGCAATAGAAAGTGTTCTTAACAAGATCTCAAGGTTTGAAGAAACATGTGTTTTTTTTATATCCCCAAAAAAAATTAATAAGATAATTCCAGAATTAAAAAAAAACTTTAGAGGAAGAAAAATAGTGTTCTGTAGAGAAATATCAAAAATATATGAAGAATTTATAAGAACAAACGTTGATGATTTAGAAAAATTTAATAAGGAGCTAAAAGGGGAGCTAACAATAGTAATTTCTGAAAAAAAAGTTGAAAAAAATCACTCACTAGAATTAGATGAATCAGATATGAATATAATTGATAAAATGATTAATAAATTAACTATAAAAGAGATAACTGAAATTATTAGTAAAAATAAAGATATTCCAAAAAAAAAAATTTATAATTATTGTTTGAAACTAAAAAATGAAAGTTAAATATATTCTAATTATTTTATTGGGTGTTATCTTGTCCAGTTGTGCTGGTGTTTCGTCAAAAGGTATTTTTGGCTCTGGAGTTAGTATTGCTTTTGATCCACGAACAGTTGGAACTCAAATGGATGACTCTATCATGCAAAAAAATTTGGCAGCACGTATTCTTATTAAAGATAAAAAATATTTAATATCAGTAAAATCTAAAGTTTTAGATGGAAGAATTTTTTTAACTGGAAAAGTTGAGAGCCCTGAAGAAAAATTACTCTTAACCAAATTAGCTTGGGAGACAAAAGGAGCAAGATCTGTTCGTAATGACATCAAAATTAAAGAAGAATTTAACTTCCAAAGATCTGCAAAAGATATTTTAATAACTTCTCAACTTAGAACAGCCATTATTTTAAATAAAAATATAAAAGCAACTAATTATCAAATAGATACTTATAAGAAAAAAATCTATGTTTATGGAATTGCATTAACTTCTGAAGAAAAAGATCTAGTAATTAGTGAAGCTAAAGAGATATTGGATGTAGAGGATGTTATAGCAAGTATTATCCTTGTTGAAGATCTAAGAATTCAAAGAGAGTAATTATTTTTTATAATCAATTACTTCTGCAGAATAAGCAGCTATAGATGCTAAATTAATTAGTTCTGATGAAGAAGATCTTAAAGGTGCAATTTCTATTGGTAATCCGATTCCGATTAGTAAAGGTCCAATTACCTTTGTGTCCCCAATAGTTTTCATTAATTTATATGATATGGCTGCACTGTGTTGACCTGGCATAATTAAAATATTTGCCTTACCAACAATTTTTGAAAAAGGATAGAGCTCTTCATATTCAGGATTTAAAGCAACATCTGGCTGCATATCTCCATCAAATTCAAAATCTACTTCTTTTTCTTTTAATATTTCAACAGCACTTCTGATGTGTTTTGTTCTACTAGTGAGAGGCTGTCCAAAAGTAGAATGAGAAACAAAAGCTACTTTAGGATCAAAACCAAATAATCTTACTACTCTTGCTGTAGAGATTGCTATTTCAGCCATTTGTTCTGATGTGGGGTATTCATGAACGCTAGTATCACCTACGAAAATAGTTTTTCCCTTATGGACTATCATATTAAGTCCAAACATTATTTCTCCTTCTCTAACATCAACAACTTGTTTAATTTTATCTAAAGAAGCTCCAAATCGTCTAGTATTTCCAGTAACAGCTCCATCTGCATCACCACAGGCAACCATGCTTGTAGCCCAAACTACCCTATCATTTCTAATCATTCTGTCACAATCTCTCTCCAATAATCCTTGTTCTCTTTGTAATTTTTCAAATAAATGTTTTACGTATCTCTTTCTTTTTTTATCATCTTTTGAATTAACAATTTCAATGTCAAAATTATCACTGTACCCAATTTTTTTTATCTGTTCTTTAATTTTACTTTCTTTACCAACTAAAATTGGAATCCCTAATTTTGAATTTTTAAATGCTATAGCAGCCTTTAAAGTATTTTCATCTTCACCATCTGCAAAAACAATTCTTTTCTGATTTTTTTTAATAAATGAATTTATACCCTGCATGATAGTAACTGTTGGGTCTAGTCTTTGTTTTAATTGTTCTTTATAAAGTTCAAAGTTGTCTATATTTTTTCTAGCCACCCCACTTTCTATAGCTGCTTTTGCTACAGCTGATGGTATTACACTGATTAATCTTGGATCAAATGTAGATGGTATAATGTAATCTTTTCCATAATGGGGTCTTTCACCGCCCATAGCTGCAACAACTTCATCGGGAACATCTTCTCTTGCAAGTTTAGCTATTGCATTAGCTGCAGCAACTTTCATTTCTTCATTTATTGTTTTAGATCTAACATCCAAAGCTCCTCTAAAGATATAGGGAAATCCAATTAAATTGTTTACTTGGTTAGGGTAATCTGATCTTCCAGTTGCTATAATTGCATCATCTCTAACTTCATTGATTTCCTCTGGAGTGATTTCTGGATCAGGGTTTGCGCAAGCAAATATAATTGGATTTTTTGCCATTGATTTAATCATTTCTTTTTTTAGAACACCTTTTGCGGATAATCCTAAAAAAACATCCGCATTCTTAAGAGCGTCTTTAAGAGTTCTGTGATTAGTTTTAACTGTATATCTAGATTTCCACTGATCAATTCCGTCAGTTCTACCCTCGTAAATCACACCCTTTCTATCTAACATTATTATATTTTCAGATTTTACACCGGAGTTTTTAAATAATTCAGTACAAGCTTGTGCTGAAGCTCCAGCACCATTAACTACAACTTTAATTTTCTTTATTGACTTACCACTAATATCTAAAGCATTTATTAATGCCGCAGTTGTAATAATAGCTGTTCCATGTTGATCGTCATGAAAAACTGGAATATCTAAAATTTCTTTTAATTTTTGTTCTATTATAAAACAATCTGGAGCTGCTATGTCTTCTAAATTTATTCCACCAAAACTTGGTGCAAAATTTTTTATTGAGTTAATTATTTCATTGGAGTCTTTACAATCTATTTCTAAATCAATGGAGTCGATATCTGCAAATCTTTTAAATAGTACAGCCTTTCCCTCCATCACAGGCTTTGACGCAAGAGCACCTAAATCACCCATTCCTAATATTGCTGAACCATTACTTATTACAGCAACCAAGTTTCCTTTACTTGTGTAATCATACGCTGCTTCTGGGTTTTCGCTTATCTTTTTGACTGGAGCAGCAACACCTGGAGAGTATGCTAGAGCGAGGTCCCGCTTAGTTGTCATATTTTTGGAAGAAATAATCTCAATCTTGCCAGGTTTTTTGTCTTTATGAAAATCTAAAGCTTCTTTGTCTGTGTAATGATCAATCTTTGTTTTTTTCATTTTTGATAATAAGTGTACAATTGGGGTAAAATTAAGACTAATATGATTTATGAACTTACTTAAGTCAACAGGCACATTTGGTTTTTATACTATCATTAGTAGGTTGCTTGGCTATTTAAGAGATATTTTGATAGCAATTTTTCTTGGAACAGGAATGTTAGCTGATGCTTTCTTTGTAGCGTTTAGAATTCCAAATACTTTTAGAAGATTGTTTGCCGAAGGTACTTTTAATGCAGCATTTGTTCCAAGTTATTCTTCAGAAATAATTAAGGGTAAAAAAAAATCAAACAAATTTGCAAACGATATTTTTAATCTTTTATTCTTGGGATTATTATTTTTAATTATAATAGTCGAGATTTTCATGCCAGCATTTGTTTTAATTATTGCCCCAGGGTTTGCTGGTGATTTTGATAAAATGGAGGTTGCAATAAATTTAACAAGGATAACTTTTCCTTTTTTATTTTTTATTTGTTTAGCATCTTTTTTTTCTGCAATACTTAATTCTCATAATAAATTTGCAGCTGCAGCTGCCGCTCCAATAATTTTAAACATCATTCTGATATTAGTATTATTTTTTTCTAAATCTTTGGGTGATAAGCTTGTTTATTACCTGTCTTATGGCGTTTCCCTGGCCGGTTTTTTACAGTTAATATTTTTATATAAATTTGTATCAAAGTATTACTCACTTGAGTTTAGTTTTAAATTTAAAACAAGTAATAAAGTGAAGTTTTTTTTCAAAAAACTTTTACCGAGTATTTTTTCATCTGGAGTAACTCAAATTAATATTTTAATTGGAACCATAATTGCATCTTTTCAAGCAAGTGCAGTCTCCTATTTATATTATGCTGACAGGATTTATCAAATTAACTTGGCAATAGCTGGAATTGCAATTGGAGTTGTTATACTTCCGCAGCTTTCAAAATATATCCAATCTAGAAAAAAAGATAAGATTTTACTCATTCAAAACAAAGCTCTTGAATTAAGCTTATTTTTAAGTTTACCAGCTACTATTGCTTTAATTATTGGTTCAGAACAAATTATCTCGGCTTTATTTGGCTACGGATCTTTTAATCAAACTTCAGTAAGTAATTCCAGTTTAGCTTTACATTATTTTGCAATTGGTTTGCCTGCTTTTGCTTTGATAAAAGTTTTTTCAAGTTTTTTCTTTGCAAATCATGATACTAAAACGCCATTTTATATCTCATTAACCTCAGTAATAATAAATATTTTTATTAGTATTTACTATTTTAATGAAATAGGATTTATTATAATTCCAATAGCAACAACTATTTCATCATGGTTTAATTCAATACTGTTATTTCTGTTTTTAAAAAATCGTAAATTATTTTATTTTAACAAAATATTTTTTGTTAAATTTATCAAAATAGTTATTGCATCAATTCTCATGGGTTTATTTTTTAATTTTTTATTAAATATTTTTCAAAATGAACTAGCATTTAATAATGTAATTAAATCTTTATATTTGATTCTAAGTGTTATATTGGGGTTATTGTTTTATTTATTTGTGTGTTATTTGATCAAAGCTTTTAAAATGAGTGATATTAAATTAAAGTATTAATTTTATGAGTAAAAAAATTTTTTCAGGTGTACAACCAACGGGAAATCTTCATTTAGGAAATTATCTAGGAGCTATCAAAAACTTTGTAGACTTAAACAATGATAAAGATAATAAATGTATTTTTTGTGTTGTTGATTTACATGCTATTACTATTAAGCAAGATCCAGGAAAATTAAAAAATAATATTAGAGAAACTGTAGCAACATTTGTCGCAAGCGGTATAGATCCAAAAAAAAGTATAATTTTTAATCAATCAGCAGTATCTGCTCATGCCGAAGGAGCATGGATTTTAAGTTGTGTTGCTAGAATGGGATGGTTAAACAGAATGACTCAATTTAAAGAAAAAGCAGGAAAAGATAAAGAAAAGGCAAGCATTGGTCTTTATTCGTACCCAGTATTAATGGCAGCTGATATTCTATTGTACGATGCCACACATGTTCCAGTAGGAGATGATCAAAAACAACATTTAGAATTATGTAGAGATATTGCTCAAAAATTTAATAATGATTTTGAGATAGAAAATTTTCTTCAGGTCCCTGAACCCCTTATTCAAAAAGAATTTTCAAGAATTATGAGTTTAAAGGATGGATCAAAAAAAATGAGTAAATCCGAACTATCTGATTTAAGTAGAATTAATTTAACAGACGATAAAGATCAAATAATAAATAAAATTAAAAAAGCAAAAACAGACCCTTTGCCAATGCCAAACGAAATAGAAGAACTTGATGAAAGATTGGAAGCGAAAAATTTATTAGGAATATATTCAAGTCTTACTAACTCTTCTTTACAAAATTCAATTCAACTCTTTGCAGGTAAAAATTTTTCTGAATTTAAAGAAATGTTAGCAGGAGAATTAGTTGATAAAATTGAACCTATTTCCAAAGAAATAAAAAAACTCTTAGATGATAAAAAATTTCTAGATAAAATTCTTCTAGATGGAGTTGAAAAAGCAAATGTAATTGCGACAAAAAAGATTGAAAGAATTAAAGAAATAGTGGGTTTTTAGATAAAATTCATTATCAAGTTTTAATTTTTTAAATATTCACTATATATAAATTATGTTCGTTCAAACAGAAGTAACACCAAATCCTAACTCACTTAAGTTCCTACCTGGAAAAAAGGTATCTAATAGTGGTCCATACGAAATTACCAATAAAAATGATACTCAAAATACCCTTGTAAGAAATTTATTATCTATCAATGGAGTTGAAGGAATTTTTTTAGGAGAAGATTTTATCTCTATTAATAAAAAAGAGATAACCAAATGGGATGATATAAAGCATATTGTAATTTCATTTATCAATGATTTTTATGCTGAAGGAAAAGAATTAGTTATTGATGAGAGCTTGGACGAACAAAATTCGAATTTAGATGAACTTGAACAAAAAATAGTAAAAATTTTAGATCAAAAAATAAGACCTGCAGTAGCAAGAGATGGTGGTGACATTAAATTTAAAGAATTTAAAGATGGTGTTGTAAAAGTTCAATTACAGGGTAGCTGCTCAGGATGTCCAAGTTCTACAATGACATTAAAACAAGGAGTTCAAAATCTTTTATGCCATTATTTGCCAGAGGTAAAAGAAGTAATTGCAATTTAGAAATATGAAAAATAATCAAGATTTATTAGAACAAAAAAATAAAAATACTTTATTAAGAATTTTTCTAAGTAGTTTTTTAATTATTTCTTTTTTCTATATCATTCCAATATTTATAAACTTTGCTGATAAAAATTTTTATACTAAAGAGTATAAGAATAATTCTAAAAAGATTCTAGCATATACTCTAAATAATAAAGATAAAAATACAGAAGAAAATGAAACTTTAAATGAAGAAGAGGTATTGGTCGATGTTTATAGTTTAAATAACAGTGAGACTGAGGCTGTTTATTTAAGTGCCGCAAGAATAAGTAAATTATTTAAAGAAACTGACTACAATCTTAATGATGTTAGAAAAAAGAAATTAGTAAAACCAGTTGCATTAACATTACTACCTAATGAATTAAAAATGATTGATAATGTTAAAAAAAGAAAAGAATTTTTTATACAAATTGTTTTGCCTTTGATTATAAAAGAAAACAACATAATCAAGAAAGACAGAAGAACACTTTTTGACATTATCAACAAAAGCAATAACACAAACTTAGAATTAAGCTGGCTTGAAAAAAAATACAAACAATATGGTATAAAATCTAGAGATCTATCATCATTAAAAATTAGAATGGATGAAATACCAGTATCTCTTGCAATTGCTCAGGCAGCAAAAGAAACAGGCTGGGGAACCTCTAGATTTGCTCAAGAAGGTAATGCTTTATTTGGACAATGGACTTGGTCAGGACAGGGCCTAAAACCAAAAGATGCAAAAGAAGGAGAAGATCACAAAGTTATGAAATTTAATATCCTTCAAGCTTCAGTTAGAGCTTATCAAAGAAATCTAAATACTCATTCTAGTTACAAAGATTTTAGAAAAGCCAGAGCAAAATTTAGAGACTCAGACAAATCTTTAGATAGCATAGAACTTTCTAAATATCTAAATAAATATGCAGAAACAGGCAATCAATATGTTGAAGTATTACAGAAAATAATTTTACAAAATAAGTTGCAAGATTTTGATGATGCTAAATTACTACCTTCAAGTGTTGATCTAGAAAGTATTATTTAGTTTTCTTTAATTGGAAATTGAATACCAAACCATCTCCATTTACCATTGTCATTTAGGGAACAATTAATCCTACCTCTTCTTGGTATAAAAGGACCTCTAAATTTAATAGTTAACAAATTTTCATTAAAAATTGTATTTGACCTTTCCCATTTGTCTAATTCATTAGAATAACAATTAATATTTTTAATATTTTTTTGTTCACTAAAAAATCTAACTTTAAAATTAGGAGGATTATTTTCTACCAATAATTTTTTTTCTAAAGGAAACAATTGTTCATATTCAAGTGGAAATGAATTTATAACAGAATTGAATCTTTTTAGATCTCCATAATTTTCATTTATTGGGAATCTAGGTAACTCAAATTTATCTTTATTTAAGTCAATTACACCAGAATGTTGGCCGAAAGCAAAATCAAAATTTTTAGAGATATAATCTCTCATGAATTTAGAATATTCACCAAAAGGGTATGAAAAATAATTTGGTATATATCCTAAATTTTCTAAAAATATCTTGTTTGCTTTTTCTATATCTGAGATAAAAAAGTTATTGTCTTTATCAATAAGATATCCATGAGAATGTGAATGGTGTCCTATGATTGCAAATTCTTCAGCCTCAACCTCTTTAATTTGTTCCCAAGTCATATACCCCCTTTTTCCAACAGGTTCTGTTGAGACGAATAGAATAAAAGGGATTTTATTTTTTTTTAAATATGGCCATGCTTCAAGGTAGAAAGAGAGAAAGGCATCATCAATTGTTATTAGAATTTCTTTATTTATTTTTGCTTTATTAAAATTTTTATCAAATTGTTCTGGATTAGAAAATTTATAATTAGAGTTTTGTATTATCTCCATTTGTTCAGTAAAAACGTCCATTTGAATATTTGTTGATGGATATTTATGTTCATTAAAACGATGATACATTAATGCCAAAATACCTTCGTCCCCAGAATAGTATTTGATATTATTTTCATCTGAAATAGAATTTGTGATTATAAACAGAATAAAAATGAATAAACTTATTATTGATTGCGCTAACGAAAAAATTTTTTTAATGATTATCACTTCATCTAATATTTATAATATTACTCATGAGAATACTAAAATTAATTATGAAAAATTAACTATAATTATTAATGATTTTCTTGGATTAAATGATTTAAAGATTGTCGATATTAATGAAATTTATATTAATAAAGGGGCTAGAAGTTTTGTTGGTATCAGAAACTCTTTATCGGTGGTTAAAGCCTTTAATTTAGCAAAAAAAATTGATTATTATTGCTATAGTCTTGAGGATTTTAAAGGTGAGAATGATCTAAGTCATGAAAACATTCCAAATTTATGCAATAAATTCAAAGTTAAAAAAAATTTGATTAATACCAATTTTTTAAGTTAAAATTAAATATGACCGAAACAATTGAAGAAAAATGTTTATCCAAAGGTGTAAAATTAACTGAGCAAAGAAAAGTAATTGCTCAGGTAATATCTCAATCCAAAGAAGCATATGGTGAGTCAGATCATCCTGATGTTGATGAATTGTATAATAGGGTATCTAAAATTGATCCTAAAATTAGTATTGCAACCGTATACAGAACAGTAAAACTTTTTGAAGAAGCTGGCATATTAGCAAAACATGATTTTAAAGGTGGCAAAGCAAGATATGAAGCTATGATAGAAAGTCATCACGATCATTTGATTGATATTAAATCAGGTGAAATAATTGAATTTGTAGATGAGGAAATTGAAAAACTTCAAAAAAAAGTCGCAGAAAAATATGGATATAAATTAGTAGACCATAAACTTGAGTTATATGGGATTAAGAAAAAACCCTAATAGATGAAACAAAAAATTTTTATCAAAACATTTGGTTGTCAAATGAATGAGTATGATTCTAATAGAATATATGACTCAGTAAATAAAATTGGTTATGAAAAAACAGAGAATTATGAGGAAGCAAATTGTTATTTACTAAATACATGCCACATACGAGATAAAGCAAAAGAAAAAGTTTATCATGAAATTGGAAGAGTTAAAAAAATTTTTAGATCAAAAAAAAAACCATTAGTAATCGTAGCTGGTTGTGTTGCTCAGGCAGAAAATCAAGAAATGCTTAAACGAGAACCTTACATTGATCTTGTGATTGGACCGCAAGCCTATCATAAAATTAATGATACAATTTTAAATTATATAAAAAAAAATAAAAAAGCTGAAGAAACAGAGTTTGATGCAATCTCAAAATTTGAATATTTTAATAAAATTAAAAATAATTCAGGAAAGATTTCTTCATTTTTAACAATACAAGAAGGTTGTGATAAGTTTTGTCATTTTTGTGTAGTCCCGTATACGAGAGGTCCAGAATACTCTCGACCATTTAAACGAATATTAGATGAGGCTAAATATTTAGCTGATACTGGTACACAAGAAATAATTTTGCTAGGGCAAAATGTAAATGCTTATAATGATGAAAAGTATAGATTATCAGATTTAATATTAGAGATTGAAAAATATTCTGACATTAAAAGAATTAGGTATACAACATCGCATCCAAAAGATATGTCAAATGATTTAATTGAAGTTTATAAATACTCAAAAAAGCTTATGCCTCTGGTTCATTTACCAGTTCAAAGTGGTTCTAATAAAATTTTAGAACTTATGAACAGAAAACACACTATTAATGAATATTATAAAATATATGAACGGCTTAAAGAAATAAACCCTAATATACAATTTTCGAGTGATTTTATAATAGGCTATCCGGATGAAGATGAAAAGGATTTTCAATCTACTTTTGAACTTATTCAAAATATTAAGTTTATTAATTCTTATTCTTTTATTTTTAGTCCAAGGCCAGGTACTGTCGCTGCAAATTTAAAATTGATTGACAAAAAAATTTCTATGGAAAGATTAGAAAAAATTCAAAGTCAGTTATATGATAATCAAAAGCATATGAATAAGTCATTAGAAGAAAAAACAATTAACGTTTTAGTTGAGAATTTAACTGAGGATAAATTACAAGTATTTGGTCGATCTGAATATATGACATCAGTTATTTTTAATGGTAAAAAAGATGATATTGGAAAAATTGTGCCAGTAAAAATTAATAAAAGTAATCGAAGTACTTTGTTTGGTGAAAGAGTTTATAGCTTTAATCAAAAGGTAGCATAAAATTGAACAGCTTAATAAAAAAAAATATCGATACATCATTAAAGTTTGTTTATTCTGATAATAATTCTCTAAGCGTTATTTTTCATGACAATGAACTCTTAATTGGTGTTGTGGGCGAGTTTAACAAAAATTTAAAAGAATTAGAAAAAATTACAGAAACAAGTTTATACTCCAGAGGTAACTCTATTCTTATTAAGTCTAATTCTGAAAAAAATGAAATAGTTAAAAATGCTATAAAATTTCTAGCTAATCAATTCATTAATAATGGCAATATTGAAAACAAAGATATACTTTCATCAGTTGATAATTTTATGATTAATGAAAAAGTAAAAAATAATAATGTCACAGATATAATTAAGACTCCAAAAAAATCAATTATTCCAAGATCAGAAAAACAAAAAGATTATGTAAGAGCTTTGAGGCAAAGTGATATAATAATTTCAGCAGGCCCAGCGGGAACTGGTAAAACATTTTTAGCAGTAGCTGTAGGTCTTACGATGTTATTAGAAAAAAAAATCGAAAGAATAATTTTATCTAGACCAGCGGTTGAAGCAGGAGAAAGATTAGGATTCTTACCTGGTGATATGAAAGAAAAAGTTGATCCTTATTTGAGACCTTTATACGATTCTTTGTATGATCTTTTTGATTTTGAGAAAATTCAAAGAATGATTGAAATTGGTGATATTGAAATAGCACCACTTGCTTTTATGAGAGGAAGAACTTTAAAAAATTCTTTTGCAATCTTGGATGAGTCCCAGAATGCAACTGACACTCAAATTAAAATGTTTTTAACCAGAATAGGAGAAAACTCCAAAATAGTTGTAAATGGTGATCCAACGCAAATTGATTTACCAAATAAAAATATGTCAGGGCTTGTGAGGTCGAAAGAGTTATTGGGTCACTTGAAGGAAATATCAGTAGTTGATTTTGATCACTCAGATGTGGTTAGACATCCACTTGTTTCTAAAATAGTTAAAGCCTACTCAAAAAATGATTAGTGTTGAAGTTTTCTCAGAAGAGAAAGCTTGGTCCAAAAAACTACGAAAAAAAGAGCTTTTTTTTAAAAAAATTTGCAATTTATTTCCAAGAAAATATCGATTTCCCAATAAAAAAATAAGCCTTACTCTACTTCTTTCAAATAATAGATGTATCAAAAAGTTAAATAAAAACTTTAGAAATAAAAATAAGTCTACAGATATTTTATCATTCCCTTTTGCTAAAAAAACATTCATATCTAAAAAAACTTATATTGGAGATATTATTATTAGTTATAATTTTATGAATAAACCTAGATCACAAAACATTAAAAATTTTAAAGAAAAAGTAATTAAAACTTTTATACATGGATTTCTTCATTTACTAGATTTTGATCATATAAAAGATAAAGATTATAAAAGAATGCTTAGTGAAGAAAAAAAAATATATAAATCAGTAATTTCAAAGATTAACTAGATTGATAAAAAAAGATTACATTGAAATAGTTTTTTTAATTACTCTGGGTGTAGCGTCATCTTTAAGTTTACCTCCCTATAATTACTTAATAATAAATTTTTTCACCTTTACCGCTTTTTTTGTATTTCTTTTTAAAAAATCTAAATTAAATCAAAGTAAAAAATATTTCTTTTTTTATGGATGGCTGTTTGGATTTGGTTATTTTTTATCAAGCTTATATTGGATATCAATATCTCTAACATTTGATCAAAATCTTAAATTTCTTATACCTATAACTACTATTTTATTACCTTCTTTTCTCGGAATTTTTTATGGATTAGCTACTTTATGTTTTGTAATTTCAAAATCTAAAAAAATAGTAAGTGCTTTTTTTGTTTTTTCTTTATTTCTTGGAGTTTTTGAATTTATAAGAGGTTCAATTTTAACAGGTTTTCCTTGGAATTTGATAGCTTATAGTTTTGTTAATCACTTAGAAATATTAAGTATTACCTCGTTAATAGGAACCTATGGATTTAATTTATTTTGTATTTCACTGTTTGCTAGTCCTGCGATATTTATATTGAGAGAAACAAAAAAAGATATTGGAGTGTGTATTATTTTATTAACTTTACCAATTCTGTTTTTTTTGTATGGATCATCTTATAAAGAAAAATTTAATTCATTAAAAGTTGAAAACTACAACTATAAGGTAAGAGCTATAGGCTCAAATATTAGTCTCGATAGATTTTATTCTAATATTGATCCAGTCTCAGTAATAAATGAATTAATTGATATTAGTGAGCCCCAAAAAGATGATAAAACTATATTTATTTGGCCCGAAGGAATACTCCCTGATATTTCTCAAGAAGAATTAATTGAATTTAAGTGGTTATTTGAAGAGACTTTCACCAAAAATCACTTGTTGCTTATTGGTATTAATAGTCAAAAAAAAAACAAAGGAAAAATTAATTATTTCAATTCCTTTTCAATTTATGATCATAATTTAGAAATATTAAATTTTTATAATAAAATTAATTTAGTCCCATTTGGTGAATTTTTACCTCTTGAAAATTTTTTAAAAAAATTTGGTTTAAATGCAATTACAAATAATTATCAATCCTTTTCAAAAGGAAATGATAGAAAAATCATAGAAATAAGAAGGGACAATTTTTCTTTAAAGATATTACCATTGATTTGTTATGAAATAATTTATTCTGGTAAAATATTTAAAAACCCAAGTTTTGATTTAATAGTAAATATTTCTGAAGATGGATGGTTTGGTAAATCAATAGGTCCCAAACAACACTTTGCTCATAGTATTTTTAGAACAGTTGAAAGTGGTAAATATTTATTACGTTCTTCAAATAATGGTATTGCAGCTATAGTTAATCCATTAGGCATTGTAGAGCAAAAGGTTGAATATGGTAAATCAGGTTATGTTGAACTTAGTGAAATTAAAAAAATACAAGCAACATTATTTTCAAAATATGGAAATAAAATTTTTATAACGTTAATTTTACTATATATTTTTATGATATTTTCATTTAATAGACTTATCAAATGAGTAATTTAAAAAATTTTCTTTTTACAAGTGAGTCTGTCTCTGAAGGTCATCCAGATAAAGTTTCAGATAGAATCTCGGATATGGTAGTTGATAGTTATCTTTCTGGAGATCCTTTCTCAAGAGTTGCTTGTGAAACACTTACAACAACTAACAAAGTTGTTTTAGCTGGCGAAGTCAGAGGTCCTGAAATTAAACAAGACGAATTAATTGAAAAAGTTAGAAATTGCATAAAAGATATTGGATACGATCAAGAAGGATTTACTTGGAGAGAAGCAACAAAAATAGAAAGTCATCTTCATTCTCAATCTACAGACATTGCAATGGGCGTAGACTCGTCTGAAAATAAAGATGAGGGAGCTGGAGATCAAGGTATTATGTTTGGATACGCTTGTAATGAAACGGATGTTTTAATGCCAGCACCCATTCATTACTCTCATAAAATTTTAAGATTAATGGCAGAAGACAGAAAGTCAGGAAAATTAAAAAATATAGAACCAGACAGTAAGAGCCAAGTTACTTTTGAATATTTGGATGGAAAGCCTACTAAAGTAAGATCTGTAGTAATATCTTCTCAGCACTCTGCAGATGTTAATCAATCCCAAGTAAAAGATTTATTAAGACCTTATATGCTTCAATCTATTCCATCAAATTATCTTAAAGATTTTAATGAAGATGAGTTTTATGTTAACCCAACCGGTAATTTTGTTATTGGAGGTCCTGACGGAGATTGTGGATTAACTGGAAGAAAAATTATAGTAGATACGTATGGTGGTGCCGCACCTCATGGTGGAGGAGCTTTTTCAGGAAAAGATCCTACGAAAGTAGATAGATCTGCAGCTTATGCAGCAAGATATATTGCAAAAAATATTGTTGCTTCTAAAATTGCAGACAAGTGTTTAATTCAATTAGCTTATGCAATTGGTGTCTCCAAACCATTATCAATTTATGTTGATTTATTTGATAATGATTTGGATAAAAATAAATTTGTTGTTGATAGAATAAATAAAAATTTTGACTTAAGTCCTCGAGGAATTAGAGAAATGCTAAATTTAAATAAACCTATATATGAAAAAACCGCTTCCTACGGACACTTTGGAAGATCGCCAGATGATAATGGTTCATTTTCTTGGGAAAAAACTGATAAAATAAGCCATTTTTCTGAATAGTTTCTGTTGAATTAAAAAAAAACTTTACTATATTGCCCTTACATTATTGAATTTACAAAATGGGCATAGGCCCATTTTTTTTTGGAGCAAGCAAAAATATGTTAAATAAAAGAGCAGACAAACTAGAATTATTAAGAATTGCTGAAGCAGTTGCATTAGAAAAATCTATTGATAAAGAACTAATTATTAGTTCAATGGAAACAGGAATTGCAAAAGCTGCTAAGTCTAAATTTGGCCAGGAAAATGAAATTAAAGTGTCAATTAATAGAGATAATGGTGATATCGAAATCTTTAGAAAATTGATTGTTACTGAAAATCCTGAAAATTCTAATACAGAAATTAAACTTGAAGACGCTATAAATCTAAATGAAATTAACAAAGATAAATCAGTTGGGGATGAGGTGTTACAGCCATTACCATCATTTGATTTTGGACGAATTGCAGCCCAAACTGCAAAACAAGTAATTAGTTTTAATGTTAGAGAAGCTGAAAGAGAAAGACAGTTTAATGATTTTATTGATAAAAAAGATACAATTTTAAGTGGAATTGTTAAACGATTGGAATTTGGAAATGTAATTGCCGATCTTGGTCGTACAGAAGCAATTATTCAAAAAAATGAAATGATACCAAGAGAAAACATTAAAGCTGGTGATAGAATTAAAGCTTATTGTTATGATGTAAGAAGAGAACCAAGAGGACAGCAAATATTTTTATCAAGAGCACATCCTAAGTTTATGGAAAAGCTTTTTGTACAAGAGGTGCCAGAAATTTATGATGGATTGATTGAAATTAAATCTTCATCAAGAGATCCAGGTAGCAGAGCAAAAATTTGTGTGAAAGCCGTTGATACATCACTTGACCCTGTTGGAGCTTGTGTAGGTATGAGAGGATCTAGAGTTCAGGCTGTTGTGAATGAATTACAGGGTGAAAAGATTGACATTGTAAATTGGTCAGATGATCCAGCAATTTTAGTTTCAAATGCACTCTCACCGGCAGAAGTTCAGAGAGTAAATGTTGATTTAGAAAGAAAAAAATTAGACGTAATTTTGACAGAAGAAAATTTAAGTAAAGCAATAGGGCGTAGAGGTCAAAATGTAAGACTTGCAACGAAGTTATTAAATTATGAGATTAATATAATGACTGATGCAGAAGACTCCGAAAGAAGACAATCTGAATTTAGAGAAAAAACAGAAAACTTCGTAAAAAATTTAGAACTTGATGAAACACTTGGTCAACTGCTTGTTGCCGAAGGCTTTTCATCGATAGATGATATTAAAGATACCTCTGCTGAAAGCTTAATGAAAATTGAAGGCATAGAAGAAGAAACAGCTAAAGCTCTTATAGAACGAGCAAAAGAATTTTATCAAAGAGATCAGGAAGATATTTCTGATAGAATTAAGGAATTAGGTCTTCAGGATACTTTGATAAATTTAAAAGGACTTACTCCTGGAATGTTAATGACTTTAGGTGAACAGAAAATTCTTACATTAGAAGATTTTGCAGATTTGGCATCAGATGAGCTAACAGGAGGATTTGATATTGTTAAAGGTGAAAGAGTAAAAATCCAAGGTTACCTTGAAGACTTTGCTTTATCAAAAGAAGAGGCAGATGAGCTAATTATGTCTGCGAGAAATATTGTCTACAAAGATTGAGTGATGAGCTATGGAAAAGAAAACAAAATTAACAATATCTGGCACAGCCAAAAAATCGTTCAAAAATATTGAGCTTGCTAAAACTCAAGGAAAAAACTCTGTAGTAATTGAAAAACAAGCAAGCAAATTTCCAAGTAGAGTTGGATCGCCCAGACCTGGGGGCTTCAAACCAAAAAATACCTCAACATTTAGTAGAGGCACTTCTTCAAAACCATCGTTTGCACCTAAAACACCCCCAATAACAAACGATTTTGAACGAAGAAAGTTGGCAGAGCAAAGAGCCACAAAAAGACTTAAAGGAGATAATGATAATAAAGATAAAAAAACTTTAAAAGCTGGGACTAAAAAAAGGGAATTAAAATTAACAGTTTCACGAGCCTTGAGTGATGAAATTGAAACACGAGAAAGAAGTTTAGCCTCTGTTAAAAGAGCAAGACAAAAAGAAAATAAAAATTTAACTAAAGAAGAAGCTCAAGAAAGTTTAAAACCAGTTAAACGAGATGTAAATATTCCAGAAGCAATTACAGTAAGAGAGCTTGCTAATAGAATGGCTGAACAATCAAGTAACGTTATAAAGTTTTTGTTTGGAATGGGTGTTACTGTAACAATTAATCAAACATTAGCCGCTGATACCGCTGAGTACTTAGTAAAAGAGTTTGGACATAATCCAATAAGAGAAGAAAAAGCTGAAGAAATAATACAAAAGATTAAAGCTACCAGAGTTGAAAATTTAAAAAATAGACCACCAATTATAACTGTCATGGGTCACGTAGATCATGGTAAGACTTCAGTACTAGATGTTTTAAGAAGTGCGAATGTTGTGTCTGGAGAATTTGGAGGAATTACGCAACATATTGGAGCTTATCAAATAGAAAGCCAATCTAATAAATTAACTTTTATTGATACACCAGGTCATGCTGCATTTACGGAAATGAGAGCTAGAGGATCCAAATTAACAGATGTAGTTGTATTAGTTGTTGCTGCTGATGATGGTGTTAAACCGCAAACAATAGAGTCTATTAAGCATGCTAAAGCAGCAAATGTTCCAATCGTTGTAGCTATTAATAAGTGTGATTTACCTGAAGCAGATCCTCAAAAAATAAAAAATCAATTATTAGAACATGAGCTAATTGCTGAAGAATTATCAGGAGATACTTTGATGGTTGAAATCTCAGCAACTACTAAAATGAATTTAGATAAATTAGTTGAAGCAATTATTTTACAAGCTGAAATATTAGATTTAAAAACTGATTTTGAGTCTAAGGCTACTGGAATTGTTTTAGAGTCTAAGATTGATGTTGGAAGAGGACCTGTTGCAACAATCATAGTAACTACTGGAACTTTAAAAAAAGGAGATTTTTTTGTAAGTGGTTTAAAATGGGGAAAAGTTAGGGCAATAATTGATGATAAAGGAAAAAATATCAATGATGCACCTCCGTCAGCACCGGTTGAGATTTTAGGAATTAATGGTGCAGCAAAAGCTGGTGATGATTTTATTGTTGTAGATAATGAAAAAGAGGCAAAAACTTTGAGTGAAAATAGAGCTCAGGAGACTAAAGAAGCTAAAAATCCATTAACATTTGCTACACAAGACTCTGCTTTTTCAGACAATTCAGCAGAGGAATTAAATTTAATAATTAAATCAGATGTTCATGGATCATCTGAAGCAATTAAAAATGCAGTTAGTCAGATTAAACATGATGAAGTTAAACCAAAAATAATTTTAGCAGACATTGGCATGGTAACTGAAACAGATGTTACTTTAGCAAAAGCTTCAAATGCAGTTTTGATAGCATTTAATGTTAAACCAAGTAAGGAAGCAAAAAAATTAGCAGAAAATGAAAAAATTAAAATCTCATCATATAATATTATTTATGAAGTTTTAGATTATATAAAACAAAAAATGTCAGGATTATTATCTCCTGATATTCAAGAAACAGTTACAGGAACTGCTCAAATTTTAGAAATTTTTAAAGTCTCGGGAGCTGGAAAAGTTGCAGGGTCAAAAGTGATGGAAGGTGAAATCACTACAACTTCAGATGTTAGAATAATTAGAGATGGAGCAATTATTTATACAGGAAAAGTTGGAACTCTATTTAGAGAAAAAAACCAGGTAAAACAGGTTAGTAACGGTCAAGAGTGTGGAATTACAGTAAAAGATTACATGGATTTCCAAAAAAACGACACAATAGAGGCATTTAGTGTAACATCTACTGATAGAATGATTTAATGAGCGATAGAATTGGAAAGCCAATATCACAAAGGCAGCTAAGGGTTGGAGAAATGATCAAGCAGTCTTTAAGCATGATTTTTATAAAAAATGAGGCTAAGGTCCGAATTTAGAAACTAATACTATAACAGTTACTGAGGTAAGAATGAGCCAAGACTTGAAAATTGCTAAAGCATATGTGCTTCCGTTAGGTGGTAAAAATGCAGAGGAAGCTATTGAAGTTTTAAAAAAATACTCATTTTTAATTAGAAAAATTTTATCACAAAAAGTGGTTATGAAATTTTTACCAAAATTACTCTTTAGAAAAGACGAGTCTTTTGAGTATGCGGAAAAAATAGAAAACTTAATAAAACAAACAAATAAATAGGAAAAAAGAGGCATGAACAAAAAGGCACAAGAATTAGCAACGCACGAAAAAGATACAGGATCTTCAGAGGTCCAGATAGCTTTGCTAACAGAGAAGATTGAAACTCTCTCTACACATATTAAGCAATTCAAAAAAGATAAACATTCATCTGTCGGGTTGTTGAGAGCGGTAAATAGAAGAAAGAAATTGTTAGAATACCTAAAGAATACAAAAATGGATTCTTACAAAAATGTACTGTCGAAATTGGGATTAAGAAAATAAAGATCAAGATAGATAGAACGGAATGGAACGAAACGAACGAAACGAAATGGAAATTAAATGTTTAAAGTATACAAGAAGGAAATAGAAGTAGCAGGAAAGAAAATAAGTTTAGAAACAGGTAAAGTAGCAAGACAGGCAGACGGAGCAATTATCGCTTCATGTGGTGAAACAGTTATTTTAGCAACAGTAGTAGGAGCAAAGAAAATAAATCCAGATATGGATTATTTTCCATTATCGGTTAACTACCAAGAAAAATACTATGCAGGTGGAAAAATCCCTGGTGGATATTTTAAAAGAGAAGCAAGACCAACTGAAAGCGAAACATTAATTTCAAGATTAATTGATAGACCAATCAGACCTCTGTTTCCAGATGCATTTAAAAATGAAGTGCAGTTGCTACCAACAGTAATCTCATATGACAAAGAAAACCAACCTGATATTTTAGCAATAACTGCTTCTTCAGCAGCGTTAGCTATCTCAGGAATGCCTTTTATGGGTCCTGTTGGAGCATCTAGAGTAGGTTTTATTGATGGTAAATACATTTTAAACCCATCAAAAGCAGAATTAGAAAATTCAAGTTTAGATTTAGTTGTTGCTGGTACTAAAGATGCCGTGCTTATGGTTGAGTCTGAAGCAAATGGTTTAACAGAAGAAGAAATGTTAAACGCAGTTAAGTTTGGACACGAAGGTTTTGTGCCAGTAATCGAAATGATAGAAGAGCTTGCAAAAGAATGCAGAAAACCTGAGTGGATTGTTGAGAAAAAAGATTTATCTGAAGTTCAACAAAAACTTGAGGAAACTTTTACAGCAGATTTAACAAAGGCTTTTGCTACAAGAGATAAGCAAGATAGATCAAATCAGATTTCAGAAATTACGGATAAAGCCAAAAAGCTTTTTGAGGAAAATGAAAATTATTCTGATCTTGATGTTAACTCAGAGCTTAAAAACTTAGAGAAGAAAATTGTAAGAACCGACATTCTTAAAAACAAAAACAGAATTGACGGTAGAGGATTATCTGATGTAAGACCTATCGAATGTGAAGTAGGTGTTTTACCAAGAACTCATGGTTCTGCTTTATTTACTAGAGGAGAAACACAAGCGATTGTGGTTGCTACCTTAGGTACATCTGATGATGAGCAAAGAATTGAAAGTTTAGACGGTCTTCAAAGAGAACGATTTATGCTTCACTACAATTTTCCTCCTTTTTCAGTGGGTGAAACTGGAAGAATTGGAACTGGAAGACGTGAAATTGGTCATGGTAAACTAGCATGGAGAGCAATTAACTCTTCACTACCTTCAAAAGAGGCGTTTCCATACACTTTTAGAATAGTATCAGAGATTACAGAATCTAACGGTTCTTCTTCAATGGCTACTGTTTGTGGAACATCTCTAGCATTAATGGATGCTGGTGTTCCAATTAAAGAACCAGTTGCCGGTATTGCAATGGGATTAATTAAAGAAGGTGATGATTTTAGTGTCCTATCAGACATTTTAGGTGATGAAGATCACTTAGGAGACATGGACTTTAAAGTAGCTGGAACTAAAGATGGAATAACTTCTCTTCAAATGGATATTAAAATTACAGGTATAACATTTGAAATCATGGAGCAGGCATTAACTCAAGCTAAAGATGGAAGAGTTCATATCCTAGGTGAAATGAATAAAGCATTATCAGCTTCAAGAGAAGATGTTGGAAAACATACTCCAAAAATGGAACAAGTAACTGTTGATAAAAAAGACATTGCTGCTGTAATTGGAAAAGGTGGAGCAACGATTAGAGAGATCGTTGAAAAATCAGGTGCTAAAGTTGATGTAAATGACGAAGGTGTAGTAACAGTTGCTGCTCCAGATGAAGAGTCTAGAAACATCGCGATGCAAATGATTAAAGATATCACCGCAAAAGCTGAATTAAATAAAATTTATTCTGGCAAAGTAATGAAGATTATGGAATTTGGTGCATTTGTTAATTTCCTAGGAAAGCAAGATGGACTTGTTCATATTTCAGAATTAGCAGATAAAAGAGTTGCTAAAGTTACTGACGTTGTAAAAGAGGGTGACGAAGTAAAAGTAAAAGTAATTGGTTTTGATAGAGGTAAAGTTAAACTCTCTATAAAACAAGCTGCTGAATAGAACTACAAATTAAAATTCTTAACCCCTGGAAAGGAATTTCTAGGGGTTTTTTTAATCTAAAAATTGATCACAAGAATGTCTCATGTGACAATCAATGAACTAATAAATACTGATTAAATATCTATTTACAGACCTACGAAAGGATAAATATGAAAAATATAATTTTATCAATGGTATTTGTAATATTTGCAAGTTCAGCTTTTGCTGGTTCTTGTCCTATGATGGCAAAAAATATTGATGCAAAGATCGAAGAAGCACAAAAATTACGTGATGCAGGTATGAAAGCACATGAGTCTGGAGATCACGCAAAATCAGAAGAATTACTAAATCAAGCACTAGCGCTTTTTAATAGTTAACTATTTAAACCCCTGGAATTCAATTTCTGGGGGTTTTTTTATATTTCTAAATTAAGGATAAATTAGCTTTTTTTGAATATTTTTTCTTTGGAGAATTTTTAATAACAGCTTGACCGCATCGCATCACACCTCTTTTTTTGTCAAAAGTCATCTTAGGTTCACCGTATAATTTCCATCCATTTGATAAAGCTTCTGTAACACGATGACAAAATTTTGAAGTGTCATCATCTGTAATAAATCTATAACCCTTCATATAATTACTATATTAAGACATATTTTTGGGATCTGGCATCCCAACTTTGTTATATCCAGCATCTACGTAGTGAATTTCACCCGTAACACCATTTGCAAGGTCACTTAGTAGATATAATGCTGAATTTCCTACATCATGAATATCTACGTTTCTTTTTAATAAAGAATGGTCTTCATTCCATTTGTATAGGAATTTTGCATCTCCAATAGCAGACGCTGCTAATGTTTTAATAGGTCCTGCACTTATAGCATTTACTCTCATGCCCCTAGCACCTAAATCTCTTGCAAGATACTTAACACTACACTCTAAAGCAGCTTTACAGACACCCATTACATTATAATTTGGAATAGCTTTGTTAGCTTCGTAGCTTAAAGTAATTAAACTTCCACCTTCTTTCATTACTCTTGAAGCTTCTTTTGCAACCTCTGTAAATGAAAAGCATGATATCAACATACTTCTTAAAAAGTTTTCTCTAGTTGTATCAAGATACTCACCAGATAATTCTGATTTATCTGAAAATGCAATTGCATGAACTACAAAATCTATTTCACCCCATTGTGTTTTAACATCTTCAAATAATTTTATTACATCTTCTTTTTTTTCAACATTACAACTAAATGTAGTTTTTGAATTTAACTTTTCGGCTAAAGGAACAACTCTTTTCTTTAATGCATCACCTAAATAAGTGAAGGCAAGTTCGGCTCCAGCTTCTGAAAGTTTTTGTGAAATACCCCAGGCAATAGATCTTTCATTTGCAACACCCATGATTAATCCTTTTTTACCTTTCATTAAACTCATAAATTACACCTTTTCAAAAATTAAAGCTGCGTTTGTCCCACCAAAGCCAAAACTATTCGACATCACTGTATTTAAAGTTGCCCCAGTTTCAGTTTTTGAAACTATAGGAAATTTTTTAGCCTCTTCATCCATCTCACTTATGTTTGCAGAGCCAGCTATAAAGTTATTCTTCATCATTATTAAACAGTAAATTGCTTCATGAACTGAAGCTGCGCCAAGAGGATGCCCTGATAAAGATTTTGTCGAACTAATCTTTGGTATATTGTCTCCAAAAGTATTTTTAACTGCATTTAACTCTGTGATATCTCCAACTGGAGTAGAAGTTCCATGCGTATTGATATAATCAATTTTATTTTTAGCTGTAGACATTGCCATTTGCATACATCTTATAGCTCCTTCTCCAGAAGGTGCTACCATATCGTATCCATCTGAAGTTGCTCCATAACCAGTTAATTCTGCATATATTTTAGCACCTCTAGCTTTAGCATGTTCGTATTCCTCAAGAACTAATACTCCACCGCCACCGGCGATTACAAAACCATCTCTATTTTTATCATATGCTCTCGAAGCTGATTCTGGAGTATCATTGTACTTTGACGACAAAGCAGTCATCGCATCAAACATTGCGGTCATAGCCCAGTGAATTTCTTCACTACCACCAGCAAATACAATATCTTGCTTGCCCATTTGAATTAACTCCATAGAATTTCCAATACAATGTCCACTAGTTGCACAGGCAGAACTCATTGTGTAGTTTGTGCCTTTGATTTTGAAAGGTACAGCAAGAGTAGCTGAGGCCGTACTAGCCATTGTTCTTGGAACAATAAACGGTCCCATTAATTTTGGAGTTTTAGCTCTAGTTTTATCAGCTGCTAAAATTACATTTTCAATTGAAGGCCCTCCAGAACCCATAACTATTCCAGTTTTAAAATTGCTAACTTCATTTTCTTCAAGTCCAGAATCGGCAATTGCTTCTTTCATTGCTATATAGTTATAAGCTGAACCCGAACCCATAAATCTAATTGTTTTTCTATCAATATGATCTTCAAGTTTTATATTTGGTTTTCCATGTATATGACTTTTAAGATTATGTTCTTTATATTCTTCACTAAATGAAATTCCTGATTTTGAATTTAGTAATGATTGATGAACTTCTTCTTGATTGTTTCCTAAACAAGATACAATTCCTAGACCTGTGATAACTACTCTTCTCATTATTTAAACAATCCCACTTTTAAACTTTCTGCTGAATATATTTTTTTATCATCAGCCAGAACCACTCCATTTGCAAGACCAACTGTTGTGCCACCTGGAGACATAATTTTTTTCATATCAATTTCATATTTGACACTTTTAACATTTTGTAAAACTTCACCTGTAAATTTTACTGCACCAACACCAAGAGCTCTACCTTTTCCTGGATTACCAAGCCACCCCAAATAAAAACCAACTAGTTGCCACATTGCATCTAGACCTAAACAGCCAGGCATAACTGGATCTCCTTTAAAGTGACAGTCAAAAAACCATAGATCATCTTTAATGTCTAATTCAGCCTTTAAAGAACCTTTATTAAAAGTCCCATTATTATCGTTGATTTCAGTAATTCTATCAAACATAAGCATCGGAGGAAGAGGTAATTTGGCATTTCCTGGGCCAAAAAGCTCACCATTTCCACATGTTATAAGATCATCGTAAGTAAATGAATTTTTTTTCATAAAATTTGAATTCCCTTAATACTTGATTTAATGATAATATAATATAATAAAACACTATAATTTATTCTTAGTTTAGAATTATTATAAACAATTATGACAAAAAACTTCAATTTTACTGAAAAATTAAGAGAAACTGGACTAAGACCCACAAAACAGAGGGTAAAAATCTGTGAGGTATTATTTAATAGGGAAAAAACTTTTCATTTCACAATTAATGATTTAGCAAAAAAAATTTCAGAGGATTTAAATGAAAAATTTTCTTTAGCTACTGTTTATAATACTGTCCACGCGTTTAAAGACAAAGGATATCTTAAAGAGATAGCAATCAATAGTGATAAGAGCTATTTTGATACCAACACTTCTTCTCATCATCATTTTTATGACGAAGATACTCATGAATTAATAGATTGTAATAAAGATGATTTAGATACTATTAATATTAAAAAAAATATCACTGGAAAAAAGATAAATTCGGTAGAGGTTTTGATCAGAGTTGCGAGTGATAATCAAAATCAAAATTAATTTAATAAAATCAATTATTTAAATCATAGATTATAATTATTCTAAACTGTTGACTTTCCAAATTTAAGCTTTATATCGTTAATTATCATTAATTAAGGAGAATAAAATGTCACTAAAAGGAACAAAGACAAAAGAAAATCTTGAAGCAGCATTTGCGGGTGAAAGTCAAGCAAACAGAAGATATCTTTACTTCGCTCAAAAAGCAGACATAGAAGGATACAATGATGTTGCATCTGTATTTAGATCAACAGCAGAAGGTGAAACAGGACATGCCCATGGTCACCTAGAGTATTTAGAAGAAGTAGGTGATCCAGCTACTGGTTTACCGATTGGTGAAACTAAAGCTAATCTAGCATCAGCAGTACAGGGCGAAACACATGAATACACAGACATGTACCCTGGTATGGCTAAGACAGCTAGAGAGGAAGGATTTGAGGAAATTGCTGATTGGTTTGAAACTTTAGCAAAAGCTGAAAAATCTCACGCTGGTAAATTCCAAAAAACTTTAGAATCTATTAGCTAAAAATTATTTTAGTGGGCATTAAATAGCCCACTAAATACTCAAAAATATTTCAATTTAAATTATGAGCAAAGAAGGTAGCTTAGACGCCCCTATTCGACATCCAATAGATTTTGAACATCCTGATTTTTTAAATCCTAAAAAATTAGATGCTGAAATGAGAAGAGCATTTGACATCTGTCATGGTTGCAGAAGATGCTTTAATTTATGTGACTCTTTTCCAAAGTTATTTGATATGATTGATGAGTCTGAAAATGAGGATGTTGAAAGTTTAAAAAGTGAACAGTTTGAGTCAGTTGTTGATGCTTGTACCTTGTGTGACATGTGTTTTATGACTAAATGTCCGTATGTACCACCTCATGATTTTGATTTAGATTTTCCTCATTTGATGTTGAGATACAGAACTGCTCAAAAAAAACTAGGTAAATTACCAAGTATACCAATACAATTAGCCAAAATTGACAGAAACGCAAAAATTGGTGTTATGTTTTCAAAAATAGTTAATTGGGTTTCTAGTATTAAAAACAAATTTTTTAGAAAAATTTTAGAAATTGTTGCAGGAATTGATAAAAGAGTTCAGTTACCAAAATATAATTCAGAAACGTTTTCAAAATTTTTTAGAAAAAATAAAGATAAAATAAATTTTGAAAATTCAAGCAAGGATAGAAAAGTTGTAATTTACACAACTTGTTTTGTAAATTTTAATAAAAAAAATACAGGAGTTGCGGCTTTAAAAGTTTTAAAAAAAAATGGAGTTGAAGTTCAAGAGGCTTACCCAGGTTGTTGTGGAATGCCTTTTTTAGAGCAAGCAGATCTTCCTAAAGTTGTTGAGCAGGCAAAGAAAGTATCTAAAGATTTATTAGAATGGGTTGATAAAGGTTATAAAGTAATAACTTTAACAGCCAGTTGTGGTTTGATGTTGAAATTTGAATGGCCTCTTTTATTACCTAAAAATGAAAACATAAAAAGATTATCCTTAAATGTAATGGATATAGACGAGTACGTTGTTGATATAGCAAATAAAGAAGGTCTGACTGAGGGATTACAAGAAATAGACGGTGGAGTTACAGTTCATAACGCATGTCATGCACGAGCTCAAAATATGGGCATCAAATCAAGAGATATGTTGAAACTTATTCCAAACGTTAAGTTAGACGTTGTTGAAAGATGTGCTGGACATGGAGGCACTTTTGGTGTGATGAAAGATACTCATGATTTAGCAAATAAAGTTGGAAGACCAACTGCTAGACAAATAAAAAATAAAAATAATAAATATATGGCTTCTGATTGTCCACTTGCTGGCAAACATCTGAAGCAATTAGAAGTCGATACGAAAATTTCTAATGATGAGGCGTTACATCCTATAGAATTAATAGCAAAAAGTTATAGATTATAATTATGCCTAGAGAAGAAAAAAAAATTCTAAAAGAAGATATTATGCCTCTAGATGTTTATATACAAAACAGAAAAGAGCTTAGGAAAAATATTGTTAGCTTTAAAAAAGACAGAAGAATAGCGCTAGGACCATACGCTACTTTTTATTTTGAAAGTTATGAAACAATGTTAGCGCAGGTTCAAGAAATGCTTTACATTGAAAAAGGTGGAGATGAACAATTAAAAGATGAATTAACTGCTTACAACCCTTTAATACCCAATGGAAAAGAACTTACTGCTACATTAATGTTTGAAATTGATAACCCAGTTTCAAGATCTGCATTCCTAAGTAAAGTTGGAGGAATTGAAAAAAAAGTCTTCATTAAAATAGATGGCCATTCAGTCAAAGCAATTCCAGAGGAAGATGTTGATAGAACTTCTTCAGATGGGAAAGCATCTTCAGTTCAATTCATTCATTTTAAACTTAATGATGAACAAATTCAAAAGTTCAAATCAGATGGTGTTGTAGTTGAGATTGGAATAGATCATAAAGAATATTCACATATGACAAAACTAAGTACAGAAAACATAAGTTCTTTATCAGCTGATTTTAGTTAATTAAGCCCCAAATATGATTAGTTTTAACCCATCCTTGATAATCATCTGATTTAATTTTACACCACTTTTCCCGACATTTATCGACGATTAACAATCTGCCTTTTTCTATTTGGGCCATAGGTTTTGCAAAAGCAGATGGTTTTTTAAATAAAACTTTATTTTGAGTTGCAATTACAGAATTATTCTTTTTTAATTGTGAAACATGTATCCAGCCACTGTTATTTTTTAAATCAATTATTCTTCTAAAATTTTCCTTTTTATCAATTTGTTTCAAGGGAAGGTTAATCTTCTTATAAACATATTTAATATCTGAGTCAAAACTAGGGCCGTAACGAACATTTACTTTATTTTTTTTTAAAGAAACAAAAGTTTCTTCAGCAACAGATGTTGATATTATAATTGTTAAACAAAATAGACTGTAAATAATTTTATACATCAATTACAAATACATTTTTTTATTTTATTAAATTTTACTTTTCGAAAGTTAAGATTTAACAAATCTATGATTAAAATATATCTATTTAAATTTTTTCCAATATTTAAAATTTTTTTTAAAACTTCATTAGCTTGTATAGTGCCAATAATACCTCCAATAGTGCCAAGTATTCCCTCATATTCACAGTTTAATATGTCATCGGAAATAGTTGCTTCTTGATAAAAACATCTTAAACAAGGATTTTTTTTATTATTAAAGTCAAAGGTAAATATATGACCATCAAATTTACTTATAGCCCCAGTTACCAGAAATTTTTTATATTTTAAGCTCATATCGTTGATTAAAAATTTTGTTTCAAAATTATCTGTGCCATCAACTATATAATCATAATTTTTTATAATCTTTATAAATTTTTTTTTATCTATCTTAAAATTATAAATATTAATTTTAGTTTTAGAATTAATATTAGTTAATTTTTTTTTAGCTATTCTAACTTTAAATTTTCCCAAATCTTTTTCATCATACAAAGTTTGTCTATGAATATTTGAAAGATTGATTAAATCATGATCCACAATTCCTAGATATCCTACACCTGATCTGGTCAAGAATTCAGCGACTGGGCAACCCAACCCACCCATGCCAATAATAAGCACTCTTGAGTTTAAAATTTTTTTTTGACCTAAAATACCAATATTTTTTAAAATAATTTGTCTCGAATATTTTTCGAGTTGATTTTTACTTAATTTTGAACTCATTTTCCAGTTGAGCCAAATCCACTTTCTCCTCTAACTGTCTCAGGCAAAGTATCTGTTTCTTCTAAATTCATTTTAATTACAGGAGTTAAAATCATTTGAGCTATTCTGTCCTTATTATTTATTATAAAATCAGTATTACCGTGATTATAAAGAATAACTTTGATCTCACCTCTATAATCGCTGTCTATTGTTCCTGGAGTATTTAAAACACTAATATTATTTTTAGCAGCCAAACCAGATCTTGGTCTAATTTGAATCTCAAATTCGCTAGGAAATGCAACAGAAATACCAGTTGGAACCAAACAAGAATTTTGTGGCTTTAATGTTAATGGTTTATTTATAAAGGCCATTAAATCCATTCCAGATGCTCCATTAGTTTTATATGCAGGTAGCTCAACAGATGAGTCTAATTTTTTTATAAGAACTTTTGTCATTAATTTAATTGATTAATTATTCTATCAACTATTTCATCAGATATTTGAGATTTCTTTTTATATGAGAGTTTTTCTTTATTTTTATTACTATAGTGAATCGTTACTTCATTAAAATCAGAATTAAAGCCTATCTTTTTATTAGATACATCGTTTGCAATAATCCAATCACAATTTTTATTATTTAATTTTTTTTCTGCATTATTTTCAATATTATCTGTTTCTGCCGCAAATCCAATAACAAGATCTGGTCTCATTGAATTATGGCTTGAAACATAACTCAATATATCTACATTTTTTTTTAAATTTAAATTTAATGAATCTTGCTTTTTAATTTTATCTTCGTATTTTTTATTAATCTTAAAATCAGCTACCGCTGCAGAAAAAACTGCTACATCGGCCGGTAAGTTTTTTTTAGTTTCTAATAACATTTCATCTGCTGTTTCAACTTCAATAAGTTTAATACTATTATCAATTTTTAAATTAGTGGGACCTGAAATAAGAGTTGTATTAAACCCTTTCTTAAATAAAGATTTGGCAATTTCATATCCTTGTTTACCACTAGATTTATTTGTAATAAATCTTACAGGATCAATATATTCGATTGTTGGACCAGCCGTAACTAGTGCTTTTAATTTTTTATTTTTTTTAAGATTCAAGAAATAATTATTTATTTCATAAAAAATTTTATCAGGCTCAGTCATTTTTCCCTCGCCATATTCTCCACAAGCCATTTCGCCAATTTCGGGACCAATAAGTTTATAACCATAATTTATTAGTTTTTTTAAGTTTTGTTTTGTAGATTGATGTTCCCACATTCTAACATTCATTGCTGGGGCTAAATAAATTTCTTTATTTGATGCAAGCACTACAGTAGAGGCTAAATCATCACTAGTTCCTTGAGCTAGTTTTGAAATTGTATTTGCTGTGGCTGGGGCGATTAAAATCACATCTGCCCATCTTGATAAAGCAATATGATCCATTTCTGATTCATTTTCGACACTAAATAAATCACTATAAACTTTACCTTGTGAAAGTGATGCAACTGAAAGAGGAGTTATAAATTCTTTAGCACTATTGGTTAAAATTGTCTTAATTTCTGCTCCATTTCTTTTGAAAAGCCTAATTGTTTCAAGACTTTTATAAGCAGATATCCCACCACAAATTATATAGAGAATTTTTTTGTCTATCAGATTTTTCATTTGCCGAATTAAAATACCAATAACCCTATAATTACAAGAACTAATAAACCAATAATAGATTGGTTTCTAAAAGCAGTCATTTCAGATTTTTTATTATTTAAGGCAGTGTAAGAATTTGAGTTTTGTGGAATTTGACCGCTCGCTAAAAATGTTAGAGCTTGATTAGCTTTATCCATAATCTCAGGAAATTCAGGTAATCTTTTTACAACCTCAGATGTGTTGTTTAAAGTATCTGTAATTGTGTTCATTGGATTTTTTGTTTCTCTTAACCAATTTTCAAGCACAGGCTTGGAAGTTGTCCATATATTAGTTTCTGGATTTAATTTTCTTGCAACACCCTCAACCACGACCATAGTTTTTTGCAACATTAATAATTGAGGTTGAGTTTGCATATTAAATTTTTCAGTTACATTAAATAATTGTTTTAGTAACTTACCTCCAGATATATCTTTGACTGCTTGTCCAAATATAGGCTCTCCTATTGATCTTAAAGCTTGAGCTAAATCATCAATTGGAACATTATTTGGAACCAATCCAGCCACCAAGTGTACTTCTGCAACTTTTCTATAATCCCTTTGTATAAAACCATATAAAATTTCAGCCAGAAATCTCTTGCTAACCTTATCTAATCTACCCATTATGCCAAAATCGATAGGAGCTATTTGACCACTATTATCAATAAAAATATTTCCTTGGTGCATATCAGCATGAAAAAAACCATCTCTTACAGCATGTCTTAAGAAATGTTGAATAATGTCTTCCGCAATTTTGTTTGTATCTAAATTTCTATTCTTTAATTCTTCCGTCTCTCTTATGGATATGCCATCAATCCAATCAAGTGTCATTACATTTTCACTAGTAAAATTCCAATAAATTTGAGGAACTTTAAATCCAGCATCATTTTTAGTATTTTCCGCATATTCATTGGCTGCAGCTGCTTCAAATCTTAAATCCATTTCAAGGTTAGTTATTTCTTTTAACAAAAATACTACTTCAACAAGTTTTAATCTTTTTGTTTTTTTTACAAATGACTCGATAATGAATGCAAACAACATCATAGCATCAATTTCTTCATTAAATATTTTTTTAATATCTGGTCTTAAAATTTTTATAGCAACATCTTTAATTGTTCCATTATCATTAATTTTAGCTTTATGTACTTGGGCAATTGATGCTGCAGCAACAGGTTCGCTTAAATCAATTATCGAATTATAGGTTTCTTCACCAAGATCTTTTTTAATTATTTCTTGTGCTTGGTTTATAGAAAAAGGTGGAAGACGATCTTGTAAATTTTCAAGTTTAGCTGACAATTCTTCACCAATAATATCTGGTCTAGTTGCTAAAAATTGTCCAAGTTTTATAAATGTAGTACCCATAGACTCTAAGGAATTAGATAACCTTTCCCCTTCATTTGTATTAAACTTTTTTTGATTATTTTTAGAAAATGAAATTGAAAGTAATTGAAATAATATTGTTATTGCTACTGGCGGTTTTTTGAATTTTGAGGCAATACTCAAAATATCTGATTTAGCTACTTTTCTTCCTAATTTAAATAATGTTATAAATTTTTTGATCATTAAAACTTCCATCCACTATGGATTGAAACAATCCCTCCAGAAAAGTTTCTGTAAGAACAGTTTTGAAACTTATTATTTTTCATTAATTGAATTAATTCTTCCTGGTTAATAAACTTGTCTATGCTTTTAATTAGATATTTATATGGCTCTTTTTCACCAACGACAAATTGGCCAATGATTGGAATTAATTTTGAATAATTTTTATAAATAAAATTAAGATTTGAGTTTTGTATTTTCGAAAATTCTAAGCAAAAATATCTTCCGCCTGGCTTTAGAACTCTATAGGCTTCAGAAAGAGCTTTATTTAAATTTTTTGTGTTTCTTAGTCCAAAACTAATAGTATAAAAATCAAATTTATTGTCTTCAAAGGGTAGTTTTTCTGCAGAAGAAATGACCCAGTTAATATTTTTGTAGCTAAAAAGCTTTTCTTTACCTTTGCCTACCATTCCTTTGTTAGGATCGACACAAGTAATTTTATTATCTTTATTAGTGCTATCTAAATAGAGCTTACCTATGTCACC
Organism: uncultured Pelagibacteraceae bacterium; assembly: GCA_902514745.1. Classification (GTDB taxonomy): domain Bacteria; phylum Pseudomonadota; class Alphaproteobacteria; order Pelagibacterales; family Pelagibacteraceae; genus Pelagibacter. Next base: position 44,937 of record CABXRX010000003.1, read on the forward strand.
AGTCCCACAGGCTACATCGATTAAATTTTTACCCAAAGATGGGTTCATCATATTTATTAGACTTTTTTTCCAAAACCTATGTACACCAAATGACATAAAATCATTCATGAGGTCATATTTACTGTAGACTTGATCGAATACACCTTCTACAAGCCCTTTTTTATTTTGAAGATATTGTTGCATAAAAAAAAATATATATTCAATATAGTGTGAAATGCCAGAATTACCAGAAGTAGAAATTGTAAGACAATCTCTTAATAAAAAGATTAAACAAAAAAAGGTAAAAAAAGTAATAATAAGAAATAGAAATTTAAGACTAAAAATTCCTTTAAAGTTTAATACCTATTTTTTAAATAAAAAAATAATTAAAGTAGGTAGATTTTCCAAATATCTAATAATTTATTTACCAGAAGATAATTATTGTTTAATTCATCTTGGTATGTCAGGAACGATACATATCATTAATAATAAATCAGTTAATAAATATACAAATACTAGTTTTTATAATTCACCATTTTTACCAAAAAAGCACAATCATGTTGAATTGGTTTTTGAAAATTTTAAAATTATCTATAATGATCCAAGAAGATTTGGTTTCTTTCAACTTATTAAAAATAATTCTGAACTTATTAAAAGATTTAGCCATTTAGGTCCTGAGCCTTTCGATAAGAATTTTAATTTAAATTATGTTTATAATTTTTTTAAAGATAAAAATAAGGATATAAAAAATTTTTTACTTGATCAAAAATTTGTCTCAGGAATTGGAAATATTTATGCAAGTGAGATTTTGTATTTGAGCAAAGTTAACCCTTTTAAAAAAGTAAAATTATTAAGTAAAAAAGAATGTCAAAAAATTATATTTAATAGTAAAAAAATTCTTCTTAAAGCCATTAGCAAGGGTGGATCAAGTATAAGAGATTTTAAAGATACATCAGGTTTAAAAGGTGGATTTCAAAAAGAATTTAAAGTTTATCAACAAGAAGGAGTGCAGTGTAAAAATACAGGGTGTTCTGATTTTATAAAAAAAAAAATAATCACCAATAGGTCAACTTTTTTTTGTGATTCTTGTCAAAAATGATTAATTATTTTATTGACCACCATAAATTCTCAAGTTATACCCCTGCGGATATGGCAAACACAAAATCAGCAATTAAGAGGATTAGAAGAATTTCTAAACAAACGGCAGTTAATAAGGCTAGAAAAAGTAGATTCAGAAACGCTTTAAAAAAAATGAACCTTTTAATAGATAATAATAAGAAAGACGAAGCACTTAAATTCTTGCCAAAATTGAATTCAGAACTGATGAAGATTGCAAAAACCGGTATTATTAAAAAGCAAAATGCTTCAAGAAATGTTTCTAGGATTACAAAAAAGATTTCTGCAATTTAAATCTATACACTTTCTACGATTGTCAACAAACAACCTCTAGTACTCACATCATATACTAAAACTATTTAAATAATTTACTATATCTAGATTTGGTAAATAAAAATTATTTTTTGATTCAATCTATAAACGATTCAATCTGTATTTGATTCAAAATAAAAAATAAAACAAAAAATTTTTTTTTAAAATAAAATCTACAATCATAGATTTTATTTTTTTTAAAAAAAAAATATTAAGTTGTTGCAAATTTATTTATTTAGTTCTAACTGAGATTTTCTTACTAGTTATGAATAAACCTACAAATATTAATAATTTAAAAAGTTTTAAGTCAGAAAGTTTTGATTGGAAATTAGTTCAATCAGAAATGAAAAATAAGTTAGGGCTAGATATATATGAAAGTTGGTTAAAAAAAATTACTTTTGTAGACGAGTTTAATAACTATTTATTATTATCTGTTCCGACGAGATTTATTAGAGACTGGATTACATCAAGATACTTGGATCAAATTTTACAGATAATCCGTTTATATAAAAAAGATATTATTAGAATTGAATTTAAGATAAATGACAAAAATACAAATCAAAATTTAGAAAATACAAGTGATAATGATAGTATTCCTGATAGACATGAAAATATTTCATTTATAAAAGACTCTTATTTACAATATAATCGAATTGATCCAAATAAAAGATTTGATAATTTTATTACTGGCACGAGCAATAAGCTTGCTTATGAAGCCTCATTAAAAGTTTCAGAAAATATATCTCATTATAACCCACTTTATATTTATGGAGGTGTTGGGATGGGCAAGACCCATTTATTAAATTCAATTGGATTTGAACTTAAAAAAAATAACAAAGTAATGTTTATTGCAGCTGAGAGATTTATGTATCAATTTGTAAAATCAATCAAAGCTAATGATATGGTTAAGTTTAAGGAGTATTTTAGAAATACAGATATTTTATTAATTGATGATATTCAATTTATAAGTGGCAAAGAGGCTATGCAGGAAGAATTCTTTCATACATTTAATGCGTTATTAGATAAAGGTTCGCAAATAATAGTATCAGCTGATAGAGCACCAAATAAACTATCCAGAATTCAAGATAGAATTAAATCAAGATTTTCTGGAGGCTTAGTTGTTGATATTCAAACACCAGATCTTGAACTTAGAAAAAAAATTGTTGAAAAGAAAACTGAAGAACTCAATAGTTTATATAAAGATCAACTGCATGTATCACAAGATATACTAGATTTTATAAGCACTGAAATCTCAACAAGTGTTAGAGAGCTAGTTGGAGCAATAAATAGAATAGTTTCTTTTTCTAGAATTTACAATAAAGTTCCAAATTTAGCAGAAACCAAGGTTGTTTTAAAAGATTTGTTAAATTTAGCTGAAAATAAAGTAACAATAGATTTGATACAAACAACTGTTTGTAAATTTTTTAAGATTAGTAAAATTGAGATGCTTTCTTCGAGAAGATCAAGATATTTAGTTAGACCCAGACAGACTGCTATTTATTTAACTAAAATTTTAACATCAAAGTCTTTGCCTGAAATTGGAAGAGAATTTTCTAATAGAGATCATACAACTATTATTCACTCTGTTAAAACTATTGAAAAAATTAAAGAAAAAGACCCAGAGATGTTAGAGAATATTAATAAACTAAAAAACCATATTTTATATAACAATAAACATAATGAAATTTAATGTAAACCAACAAGATCTTCAGCAAGCACTTAATTATTGTCAGGGTGTAATTGAAAAGAGAAGTACACTTCCAATATTATCTAACATTTTATTAGATGCTAACAATTCTAAATTAACAATAACTGCTACGGATTTAGATTTAATATTTATTCACCAGCTTAATAACGTTGAGATTATAGAAGAAGGCAAAACAACAACTACTTCATCAATAATGTATGATATAATCAGAAAATTCTCCTCTGGTAAAAAAATTAACTTATCTTTGACTGATATAAGTAAATTACAAGTTGAGTCTGAAAAATCGATTTTTAATTTAAATTGTATTAGTGCAACAGAATTTCCACTTACAGATGAAAATTTTAATCAAAATGAATTTATAATTAAATCTAAGCAACTTTTAAAACTCTTAAATAAATGTAAATTTTCGGTTTCTAATGATGAAACAAGACATTATTTAAGTGGGATTTACTTTCATCAAACAGAAGTAGAAGATAAAAATTATTTAACTGCTGCTGCAACAGATAGCCATCGGATGTCTATTTCAAAAATAAGATTAGATCAAAAAATCGATTTTGAACCCATCATTTTACCAAAAAAAACTATTTTTCAACTATGTTCGTTATTGGACAGTTATGATGGGGACGTTAAAGTTTCTAACATTAAATCTAAAATAAAATTTGAATTGAACAATAGTGTTTTGATATCAAAGCTTATTGATGGAAAATTTCCTAATTATATTCAAGTAATACCAAAAAATAATCAAAAAAAACTAGAAATAGATTTAAAATTATTTTTAAATTCTGTTGATAGAGTTGCCTCAGTTTCTTTAGATAAAAAAGACGGAGTTAAATTTAATTTATCAAAAGATAAATTAGACCTTTCAGTTAATAATACTAATAGTGGTGATGGCAAAGAGACTTTAAATGTAAAATTTGATAGTGACCTAGAAATAAGTTTTAATTCAAGATACTTAATAGATGTTGCTTCACAGTTAGATGGAGAAAGAGTTGAAATATTTTTTAATGACACTGGATCACCAGCTTTAATTAAAGACCCAGTAGATTTTGATAGTATTTTTGTAGTGATGCCTATGAAGGGCTAATTCAACAAATCAAGCTCTTGGTAAATATTATTTTCTAAAATTTTAATAAATTCTTCTTTTGAATGACCTGCTATTATAGGTTTTAAAATTGAAATAGTTATTATTTTATTGCTATTCTTTTGACCTTTTTTTGGCCACACATAACCAGAATTAATAGCAACTGGCTGACAAGAAATTTTTAATTCTTCATAAATTCTTGATGCACCTTTTTTAAAAGGAGGCCTCTCATTTGGTAAAACTCTTGTACCTTGAGGGAAGATTATTAATGGCCTGTCAGAGTCTTTAATTATTTTAGTTATATATTGAAAAAATCCCAAGTTATCTTTGGTAACTTTATTTCTTTTAATTGATATTGATCCAATCTTTTTTAGATACCAACCAAAAATTGGAATTAAAAGTAATTCTTTTTTTAAAATAAAAACTGGTGAATTAAAAATAGTTTGTAGATAAAATGTTTCAAACATTGATTGATGAGATGCAGCAATAAAGAACTTCTCATTATCCAGAATATTTTCTCTACCTTTAATTATAATTTTAGTAGATAAAAATAATTTTAGACAAAAACTTGTCCAATAACCCATTAATTTTCCGGCAAATAAAACAACTTTTTGAGGTAAAAAAAAAGCTGGCAAAAAAATTAATGAAATAAATATTATTCCAGTAAAAAAGAAAATTGAAAATATAAAGTTTCTAATCATTATTATCAAAAGCTACATCAAGTCAGTGTGCTTTTGTCTTTTTTTAATAACTTTAATTTTTGATCCTTCAATCAATAGTTCTGCAGGTTTAGGTCTTAAATTATAATTTGAACTTAGTGACATTCCATACGCACCAACATCACACATAATAATAATATCATTTTCTTTTAATTTTTGAAATTTTTTTAGTGAAGTAAATTTGTCTGTACTCTCACAAATAGGACCTACAAATTCATATATTTTTTTTGAAATCTGATTTCTTTTTATTGAGGGTAATATTTTGTGAATAGCTCCGTATAGAGCAGGTCTCATTAAGTCATTCATAGCTGCATCTAGAATAACAAAATCTTTTTTATCATTTTCCTTAATATAAATAACTTTAGAAATCAGATAACCTACATTTCCAACTATAGACCTTCCTGGCTCAAAAATTATTTTTGATGAATTTTTTTTTAAAAATTTTTTAATAGCAATATTGTATTTACTATAATTAAGTTTTTTACTATTATCTTCATAGGAAATTCCCATTCCTCCACCTAAATCAATAAATTTAAATTTGTGATTAGTTTTAACAATTATTTTATCAATGGTGTGAAGCATTTTTTCATATGGTTTATAGTCTAAAATTTGACTTCCTATATGAACACTTAAACATTCTAGATTAATATTTTTTGATTTTTTGCAATAGTTAACAAGTTGTAAAAATGTTTTTTCATTTACACCAAACTTATTTTCTTTTTTACCAGTTGAAATTTGACTTAAAGTTTTCGCATCTGTGTTAGGATTTAATCTAATACCAATTTGGATTTTCCTTTTTTTTATTTTGGCTATTCTATCAATTTCTCTTATTTCACTTTTAGACTCTGCATTTATTAATAATATTTTTTTATCGATAGCATAATTTATTTCGTTTGATGTTTTGCCTACACCTGAAAAAACAATTTTTTTTGGATTTATACCAGCTTTTAGAGCCATCATAAGTTCACCCATCGATACAACATCTGCTCCCAAACCAAATTTTTTAATCTCTCTGATTAGATTCAAATTTGTATTAGATTTAATTGCAAAACAAATTAGAGGTGAAAAAGTTTTAAAATTTTTTTTAAAATTATTAATATTTTTTTTTAATTGACTATAAGAGTAACAATAAGTTGGCGTATTGAATTTCTTTGCAATATCATGAATTTTTACATTCTCAATTGTTAGTTTTTTTTTTATATATTTCATTAAGCCTTATTTGTAAGGTTTGTAAACATTTCGACTTTTTGTTCTGGTTCTTCATATAAAGGAGGTCCTTTTTTCCCACAAGATATTGTTAGTAGGCAACAAATCAAAAAGGTAAAGATAATTTTTTTAATCATTTTTGTTTCTTGTACTTCATTATCATTTTTTTGATATTATCAAAAGCTGTTCCTCCATAGGATTTTTTTGAATTAACAGAATTCTTTAAATCAAACACATTTAAAACATCGTTAGTTAGTTTGGGCTCAATTTTTTTTAAATCCTCTAAACTTAACTCATTAAGTTTCTTTTTCTTTTTTTCAGCCAAATTAACTACGGAGGCTGTTTTTTGATAAGCTTTTCTGAAAGACATTGAATGATTTTTTACAAGATAATCTGCTAAATCCGTTGCAGTGATATATCCAGAGTTAGCCAGCTGAAGCATATTTTTTTTATTAGCGTTAGAATTTTTTAATATTTCATCAAAAATTTTTAGACAATTTATTAAAGTATCATATGATTTAAAAACAAGCTCCTTATCGTCTTGAAGATCTTTAAAGTAAGATAGCGGAAGACCTTTTAAAATTGTGAGCATTGAAAATAGGTTTCCATAACTACTTCCAGATTTTCCTCTTAAATATTCTAATAAATCAGGATTTTTTTTCTGAGGCATTATTGATGATCCAGTTACAATTTTATCTGAAAGGTTAATTAGTTTAAAGCCATCTGAGCTCCAAATAATAAGTTCTTCTGCAATTCTTGAAATATGCATTGAACAAACTGAAATACTGTATAAAAAATCTAAAACAAAATCTCTATCGGAAACGGTATCAATTGAATTGTTTGTTGGTTTTTTAAATCCAAGTTTTTTACTCGTATAATTTCTATCTATATTGAAAGAAGTTCCTGTTAGTGCAGCTACACCTAAAGGATTTTCATTCAAACCATCTAAATTATTTATAAACCTTTTCTTATCTCTACTAAACATTTCAACATAAGCCATAAGATAATGAGCAAAAGAAATAGCTTGCGCATTCTTAAGATGTGTAAAACCAGGCATAATAGTATCTATATTTTTTTCTGCTAATTTTAATGTACTATTAATTACTTTATCTAAATTAAGACTAATCTCTTTAATTGAAGATCTTATCCAAATTTTAAAGTCTGTAATTACTTGATCATTTCTGGACCTTGCTGTGTGAACGTAACCTGCTTCTTCTCCAATTATTTGGAAAAGTCTTTTTTCTATATTCATATGAATATCTTCATATTTTTTGTTAAACTCAAATTTTTTATTATTAATTTCTTTTTCTATCTTTGTAAGACCATAGATTATTTTATTTTTAATTTTGAAAGAGATTATTTTTTGTTTAAACAACATCTCAACATGAGCAATTGATCCTTGAATATCTTCTTTATAAAGTCGTCTATCAATATCAATTGAATTGCCAACTTTTTGAAATAAGGATGATGAATTTTTTTTTATACGAGTGCTCCATATTGCTTGGTTGTTTTTATTTTTTGTCATGATATTTAATTATAACTATTTAACATGAGATTTTTAATATTATTTATTTTTTTGACAACAAATGTCCTTGCTAATGATGTATCTGAAATAAAAAATATTGTCATTCATAAAGATCAAAAAGTCTATGATAATGTTATTTTTTTAGATAAAAATGATAAAAAAATTAACATTGAAGAATTTAATGGAAATTTACTTTTATTAAATTTTTGGGCAACCTGGTGTGAGCCATGTAAAGAAGAGATGCCATCATTAGACAGACTTCAAATTAATAAAAATTTGAGTAATTTAAAAATTTTTGCAATTAATATTTCTAGAGAAAGTAAAAAAAAAGTTGATATTTTTTTTAAAGATTTAAATATTAAAAATTTTGATCCATATTTTGATTCACCAACAACTCTAGCAAAAATATTTTCTTTACGTGGAGTTCCAACTTCAATCCTTATAGATAAAGAGGGAAAAGAATTTGCTAGAATTATAGGGTCAATAAATTTTGATGATAAAAAATTTATAAATTGGCTTAAAACTTATAATTAGTTTTTAAAAAAATAAGCAAATCCAACCAGAACAAGTATCGCTATAAACTGAAGAAGAACTCTTAGCTGCATTAATTTATTTGAGTATTTTTTACTAGTTTCTCCTCCTTTAAAAAGAGTTCCAATCCCTAAGATTAAAACAATTCCGACCGCTATTAGAAGAACTATGGAGAGTATTTTAACAAATATTCCTGAAATCATATAAATATTGTAGATTGTTTTAAAAAATAAAAAACATAATTAATCAACTATGACATTTTGCCTAGATTCAATAATAATAAAGCCTGAAGAAGGCGTAGAAATAAAATATGCTATTATTTTACTTCATGGATATGGAGGAGATGCCAAAGATATAAGTATGTTAACTTTAAATTGGAAAAGACACATGCCAAATACAGTTTTTATTTGTCCAAATGGACACGAGACCTGCACTATAAATCCTACAGGATTTCAATGGTTTGATCTTACCAATGATGATATTAATTATATCATTGATCAATCAATTAAAGCTGAAAATAAGATTAAAATATTTATTAATGAGATAAAAAAAGAATTTAATCTAAAAAATAATCAAATATGTTTGTCAGGTTTTAGCCAAGGTTGTATGATGTCATTAAATGTTGGATTAACGTCTGAAGAAAAATTTTCTTGTATTGTAGGATTTTCTGGAAAAATAATTGATAAAAATAATTTAAAAACAAGAATAAAAAATTCTACTGATACTTTATTGATTCATGGTGACGCAGATCAAGTTGTAACTTCGACATATCTTTTGGAGGCAAAAGATTTTTTAATTAGAAACAATGTTGAAGTTGAAACACTTTTGATAAAAAATTGTGATCATCATATTCCTATAGAGGCTTCAAGTACAGCTCTTAATTATATTTTAAAAAAAAATTAAGATCTCTTATTATTGATAAAATTGTTTAAGTAAGTTAAAAATACTTAATGAATAATTTTATTGAAGAAAATACCTCACTAGAAAAGTGTCCAGCCTTAGTTCTCAACGCTGATTATAGACCACTAAGTTATTATCCTTTATCTTTATGGTCCTGGCAAGATACTGTAAAATCTGTTTTCCTAGATAGAGTGATAATTGTAAGTAATTATGACAGAATTATAAGAAGTCCATCATTTAATATGCAATTACCAAGTGTTATTGCGCTTAAAGATTATATCGTTCCACAAACAAGACCTAGCTTTACAAGGTTTAATGTATTTTTGAGAGATAAATTTTCTTGTCAATATTGTGGAGGTAGCGAGGAGCTCACTTTTGATCATTTGTTGCCAAGATCGAAAGGTGGCCAGACGAATTGGGATAATGTTGTGACAGCATGCTCCGCATGTAATGTAAAAAAAGGTGGTAAATTATTAAAAAACTCGGATATGAAACTCAATCAATATCCCTATCGTCCATCAACTGAGGATTTGCATAAAAATGGTAAAAATTTTCCTCCTAATTATTTACATAAAAGCTGGATGGATTATTTATATTGGGATGTTGAATTGGAAGCCTAGATTTTTTCAGAAATATTAATTGCAATTTTTGAACCTGTCTTAATTATTTTGTCTAATAATAGATATGGACCTTTTTTTGAAGCTCCTTCATCATAAGCTATATTTTTGTGATCTATTTCATCTTGTCGAAATTTAGTAATCTTTTCTTTTAGATCTTTTTCGCTAATGTCCAGTTGATTAATCTGATTTAAATAGTGTTTGTCTATAACTTCTTCAACAGAAGCAGTACAAAGCATTGCTGCTTTTTTTCCTAATAATGTTGAGCCAAAACCTAAACCAACACCTAGCAAATCCCATAGAGGTAAAAATTTTGTTGGTTGAATATTTCTTTTCTTAATTTCATTTTCAAAAAACTCACAATGTTCTTTTTCATGTTCTTTCATTTCTTTAATAGTTTTTTTTAGACTTTCATCTTTTACGAAAGTATTTAAAGCTAATAGTTGTCCCTCATAAATCTTAACAGCTCCACGCTCTCCAGCATGATCAACTCTAATAAATTCTTCTACTCTTTTTTTATTAATTTTTGTCATAATCAAAATAAATTTTTCCAGCACTAATAGTAATTAGCAAAGATATTAAAACATTATAACTTGTAAGTGATAATCCAAAAATTTTAAATGTTACATCTTTGCAGCTAACATTTTTTTCTTGTAATTGCTGTAAAATTTTCTCTTTAGATAATAAATTTGAACTATTTTCTATGTCACAAACTAGTGATTCTTGAATAAAACCTTGTTCAATACCTAAGTGATATAATGATAAAATAGTTCCAACTAAAAAAATAGCTGTAAGTAGAAGCATAAAAAATTTTTCAAACTTATTAAATTTGTAATTTAATAAAATTACTATTATTGCTAACAAATATGGAAATCTTTCCAATATACAAAGATTACAAGGTTGATAACCTAAAATATATTCAATAAAGAATGCTGAGACTAAAGCAAAAATACTGATTAAAAAAATAAGCTTTGTTAGTAAATTTTTTTTATTTTCATCCATTAAATTTTAAAACCAAATATATAATTACAAATATTATAACTATTAAAATTCCAATAACAGTAAACCATTTTGATCCATGATTATTCATATATTCAGTGAATAATTCTCCAAATTTATAAGATAAAAATGCAACAATAAAAAATCTTAGGCTTCTTGAAATTAAACTGACAATTATAAAAACTGGAAGATTGAAAGCAATTAAGCCACTTGCTATTGTAAAAGCTTTATACGGCAAAGGTGTAAAGCCTGCTAAAAAAAGTATGCTTAACCAAGCAAGAAAGCCACTTCCCTCAGACATACTTAATTTCAATTCATTAACTTGATCTTCATAATTATAAAATTCGATAACATATATTGCTAAATCAAAAAATAGATAGCCAATTAGATATCCTAAAATACCTCCTAAAACTGAAAAGATTGATGCTATTAAAAATATTTTTATAAACTCTTTTTTTTTAGCAATTACCATTGGAATAATCATTACATCTGGTGGTATAGGAAAAAATGAACTTTCAATAAAAGATACAAGACCTAAATAAAAATTTGAACTCTTATGTGAAGCAAGATTTAAACATTTTTTGTAAAGCGTTTGAAGCATTTTTTGGTTTTAATATAAATTTAGTTCTTATACTATTTAAATATAATTAATTAAATATTATGGGCGAATGGCGGAACTGGTAGACGCGCACGACTCAAAATCGTGTTTTGTAAGAAGTGAGAGTTCGATTCTCTCTTCGCCCACCAGAAATTTATGAATTTAGATAATTTAAACAACTTAATTGAATTATTCTCTTACCAAGCGGATAAACAAAATAAAAAAAGTATTTTTTTACAATGGTTAAATCCAAATAATAAAAAAACATATACTTGGGAAGAAACGCAAAGAAATATTTTAAAATTATCAAAAATAATAAAAGAAAATATTAGGGAGGGTGATAGATGCTTATTGGTCTCAGAAAATAGACCTGAATGGTTTATTTCTGATATGGCAATTATGTTATCAGGTGGAATTACTGTTCCTGCATATACTACTTATACTGAAGAGGATTATAAATATTTAATTGAAGATTGTGAACCTAGCCTAATAATTGTTTCAAATAATGAAATGTTAAAAAAATTAAACAATACTATTAATGAAAAAGATTTTATAAAAAAAATTATAACTTTAGATGAAATTAATAATGTAATTCACAATTTAGATATAATAGAAGAAAACAAGTATATAGACTTTACAGTCATATTAGAAACTGACTTATCAAAAGAAGATAAAATTCAAAATAAAAATTTAAAAAGAACTTCTCCTGCTTGTATAATTTACACATCTGGAACTGGAGGAAATCCTAAGGGAGTAATTTTAAGCCATGGTGGAATTTTAAATAACCTTGTGGGAGCTTGTGAAATTATGAAACCATTGTTTAATTCCAGACCAGTATTTTTAACCTGGCTTCCTCTTTCTCATTCCTATGAACATTGTGTGCAATTTGCCCAAATAGCCGTAGGAGCAAAAGTATTTTATGCAGAAAAAATAGAAAAACTTTTAGAAAATATATCTGAAGCAAAACCAACAATTATGACAGCGGTACCAAGATTTTATCAAAATCTTTATAATAAAATTAATATTAATCTGAAAAAACAAACAGGGCTTAAAGCTAAGTTGATTAATGCAACTCTTCGATTAGGTAAAAAAAAATTATTAAATCAAAAAATGACTTTTTCTGAAAAATTAATGAATTTGATAGTTGAGGTGCTAGTTAGAAAAAAAATAAAAAAACAGTTTGGGGGAAATTTAAAAGCTTTTGTCTCTGGTGGAGGTGCACTAGATAAAGAAATTGGAGAATTTTTAAATTCTGTAGGATTGCCTACACTTCAAGGATATGGTCTTACAGAAACGTCACCAGTGGTAAGTTGCAACCCAATACACAAGATTAAAGTAGAGACAGTTGGCCCTCCTTTTAAGGGAAACCAAGTTAAAATTGCCGATGATGGAGAAATTTTAGTAAAAGGTGAAAATGTAATGTTGGGATATTGGAACAAAAAAAAAGAGACTGATGAAGCAATTGCTAATGGATGGCTCCATACTGGTGATATAGGAGAAATAGATCCAGAGGATGGTTATTTAAAAATTACTGACAGAAAAAAAGATATTATTGTAAGTGCTGGAGGAGACAATATTTCACCAGCTAAAATTGAAAATATGATTACAAATGAGCCAGAAATTGATCAATGTATGGTTTATGGTGATAAAAAAAATTTTTTGGTCGCTCTGATAGTGCCAAGTAAAGATTTTTTAAAAGAAAAAGAAAAAATCAATAATGTTATTGAAAAAATAAATAAAAAATTAACATTATTAGAAAAAATAAAAAAAATTCAATTAATAGATGAAAATTTTTCTATAGAAAACGGTTTAATGACTCCAACAATGAAAGTAAAAAGAAAAAAAGTTACAGAAAAATATAAAAATCAATTAGAAAAGCTTTATTAAATTATACTTTGTATGCTGTTTATTATCCGCATAAACATTAACTAAATTAAATAAAAAAAATTTAAAAAAAAAAATGAATTAAAAATTTATTTTAAAATTTTCATTTTAATTAAAGAATTGACATAGCTTGGATAAAAAAATAAAAATATAGTAATAACGAATCAACTTGATTCGTTTAACTTAAACAGGGAGCTAAAGATGCCTAAGAAAAGAAAAAAAGCTGCTAAAAAAACAAAGAAAAAAGCAGCAAAGAAGACTAAGAAAAAAGCTAAAAAGGCTAAAAAAGCTAAAAGAAGAAAAAGATAGTAATTTACTAATCTTTACTAAAAACGCTTCTCATTACAATTTGTATGAGAGGCGTTTTTTTTATTCATCTAAATTTTCGTCTGGATCAGTAATAGGTTCTTCAACAGGTAATTCAGTTGTAGATGACTTTGGAGTAGAAGCCATCGGTTGAGCTTGGCTAATCAAATTTCTTTTTAAAGCTTTATCAAGTTTCTTTTGTGTATCTTCTAGTGATACATTCAAAACAATTTGAAACTCTGATAAAATTCTCTCATATGCTTTCTCAAATAATTGTCTCTCACTATAAGATTGATCAACCATAAGATCATCACCTTTATTTAAATCTCTTACTACTTCAGCTAATTCATAAATTTTACCAGAAGAAATTTTAGCTTCATATTCTTGCGCTCTTCTACTCCACATAGATCTCTTAATTTTTGGTTTACTTTTTAAAATAGAGATACACTTATTAACTTGATTAATTGTTGCTAAAGGTCTTAAGTGAGATTGTTTATTTACTGGAACCATTCCATTAGCTTTGTCCTTTTCAAACTTTATTACATATGTTTCAACATCAATGCCACCTATATTTATTTTTTTAAATTCAGTGATTTGACCAACACCATGTTTTGGATAAACAACATAATCTTTAATCTTATATTCTCTTTTTTCAGTTTCTTGCTTTTTAACTTTTTTAATTTCAGGTTTAACTTCATTACTTTTAGAAATTCTTAGGTTATCAACTTTTACCTCTTCTTTTGCTTTAGTAACTTTTATTGGTTTTTTCGATTTAATTTTTGTGGAAGAAATTCTTTTAGTTTTTTTAATAACAACTTTTTTTATTTTTTTTACTTTTACTTTTGCTATTTTTTTTGCTTTTTTAACCTTTTTAATTGTAACTTTTTTTTTCACTTTTTTTTCAGATTTAGTTTTAAAGATTTTCTTTAAAATATTTTTCGTACTTATTTTGCTCATTTTTAAATTTATTATGATCCGCAGGGGGATCTTTTTTTTCACTTATATTTGGCCAGATTTCTGAAAATTTTTTATTGATTTCCAACCACTGCTCACTATCAGGTTCAGTGTCTGCTGTAATGGCTTCCACTGGACATTCTGGCTCACAAACGCCACAATCTATACACTCATCCGGTTTAATTACAAGCATATTTTTACCCTCATAAAAACAATCGACAGGACAAACATCAACACAATCAGTTAATTTACACTTTATACATTTGTCGTTAACTACATATGTCATTATAATTTTTTCTTAATCTTTTCTTTAATGTCTCCCATAGTTGAGCTATCAATATATAGCAAGCCAGCTAGACGTCTCATCAAATTTGTCTCATATATATCAGCATCATTATTTGAATATATAATTGACCATAGAGCCTCAATTATATTTATCTTATCAGATTCAGGCAAGTTTTTTACCTCTTTTGTAAAATCTAAAATTTGATTTGAATTTTCTTCAATATTTTTTGCATCTTCAATTGTCTGATTTATATCTTTCTCATTTGCTCCTAATTTTAAAAGAGTTCTTTTAATAATTTTTTCTTCATTTTTGGTGTATTCTTCATCAATTTTAGCTGCATGAATTAACAATGCACATGTTTTTACTAAAAATTTTTTTTCCTTTTTAGGTAAATCTTTTTTAAAAAACATAAGAATTAACTAATTTTCAAATTCTTTAAAATATTAAACGGATTTTCACTCGAAACTTTTTTTGAATTTTTTTTAAATTTTTTAATTGGATTATATTTAAAAAAAGTTTCATCATTTTTATCAAATATTTTATAATTCATTTTTTGTAAAAGTTTTTTAAAATTGTCTTTGCTACAACCTAATAAATTTAACATTTCAGGTATAATTTTAATTTCTTTATTTTCTTTTAAATTTGATGAATTTATAATTAGCATAAATAATCTTTCAAGGATGTCTATTCTTATAAATAACGTATCAAATTTTTCAAATCCACATAGAAGCATAAAATTTTTATTTCTAAGATTTTTGTCATCTAAAAAATTTAAACCAAATGTTGGTGGGTGAATATCATAATATTTTTGATGGAAATTTTTCCATAATAATGTTCTTAAAGATACCGCTTCTGGTTTAATTAATTGGTATAAAAATATATGGTACCTTCCAAATTTTACACCTAAATTTCTTAAAATTTTTCTTTCATTTTGACCAAGAGATTTAAGATATTCAGAGACTTGTTCTCTTTTTAATACACCATTATTTTCATAAAGTTGATATGCCAAAGCTTTGATTGATGAATTTTTATCTTTAAGATTTTTAAGGTCAACTAAGCTTTTAAGAACTAAATTAATTTTATTTTGTATCCATTTATTTATGTAATCATTAAGTTTTTGTTTTTGAATAGGTTCAATGACATCATCAATTATAAGTTCAAAATTTGGATTTAAATAATCATGGCCAGATGATAATTTAGCAATAGGGAAATTATTCCAATAAATTTTAAAATCATTATTTAACTCTATCAAGCCTGTATCAATAATAGTTTGAATTCTTTTTTCTAACTCTGGCCCAATGGTTTGTCTTGCAGCTTTTTTCAAAGATTTTATGTCTGTTTCTAAGGCTCCTTTTTTTAAATCTAGTAATAATTTAAGACCATTTATTTTTCCAATAAATTGGTCATCTATCATTACATCATTATTTTTTAGTATTTCTGTTTTAAATTCCATATCTTGTTTTAATCCTCTAGCGAGAACACTTGCTCTCTTGTCAATAAAGGTTTTAGTAAGTTCTTCATGAAGTCTGTCTGAAAGTTTATCTTCTAGATGTTTTGTTTTTTCAATCCAATAGTCTTGATTTTCTGTCCAATTATTTTTATTTGAAACATAAGACCAAGTTCTTACATTTGCAATTCTATTTGATAAAGAATCTACATTTCCCTCTAATTTATCAAGCTTAATAAGCTGTAATCTCATAAATTCATCTGTAATTTGTTGTTTTTTGCTGCTTAAGTATTTAAAAACATTTCCTATGACCTCATAG
>CABXRX010000004.1 GCA_902514745.1 uncultured Pelagibacteraceae bacterium
TTTGTGTGGAGTATTATTATCTCAATTACTGCCTTTGGTTAAAAAAAGATATTCTTAATAAATTAATGCAAATAATATCAATGCTATGATGATGCGGTAAATTACAAAAGCATTCATCGAAAATCTATTGATATAAATTAAAAAAAATTTCACAGTTATAAAAGAGAAAATAAACGAACTAATAATTGCAATAACTACTAAATAATTAAACTCAATAGGTTGGTTAAACAAATCTTTTAAGCCTAAGAAACTTGCTCCTGCTAATGCTGGTATAGAAAGTAAGAAAGAAATTTTACTTGAGTCAAATCTATTAAATCTTAAAATTCTTGCTGCTGTGATAGTTATTCCTGCCCTACTTACACCTGGTATTAGTGATAAAATTTGAAAAATACTTATAAACAAAATTGATTGGAAATTTAGATTACTAGAAATTTTTTTATCAAAACGGTTTTTATCTGCAATATATAAAACAATTCCAAATATTAATGTTGTCCATGCAATTATCTTAATATTTCTCAGACTATAAATAATACCAGTTGAATATAATATATAACCAAAAATTATTAGAGGTATTGATCCCAAAATAATTAATCCTAAAAGTCTTTTATTATTTTTAACGTCTAAAAGTTCTGTTTTAAAAAAATAAACTATCGCAAATAAAGAACCTAAGTGTAGACTAATATCAATTAATAGAGAGCTTGATTTAAATTCATATAAACTTGAAACTAAAATTAAATGTGCCGATGAGCTTATTGGCAAAAATTCAGAAATACCTTGAATAGCTGAAAGGATTAAAACTTCTATAATATTTTGATACATTTAGTCTTCGTAGCTTAAAAAATATTTTTTTAAAACAATTCGATTTATGCATAATAGGTATGCATTTGTTAAAAATGTATTAAAATTAGACAATAAATTATAAAATAAGGTCATAATGTATGACCTATTTTATGCTTTATTTAATAAAATCAAGATATAATTTGCTTTAATTAAATAAAAATTATGTCTGACTCAATGCTTAAATTTGTAAAAATAGGTCAACAAACTCCACCTAAAAGAGAAGTTAATAAGCGTAAAAGAGATTTTAACGAGATATACGATGAATTTATAAGCGATAAAGCTAAAGAGCAGTCTAGTAGATGTTCTCAATGTGGAGTGCCTTTTTGCCAGGTTCATTGTCCCTTAAGTAATAATATTCCTGATTGGCTTAAATTGACTGCTGAAGGAAGGTTAAAAGAGGCTTACGAGCTATCCCAAAGTACTAATAACATGCCAGAAGTGTGTGGAAGAATTTGTCCACAAGACAGATTATGTGAAGGTAACTGTGTAATTGAACAATCAGGTCATGGAACTGTAACCATCGGTTCAATGGAGAAATACATCACTGATAATGCATGGGAGCAAGGTTGGGTAAAACCTATAAGTGTTTTAAATGAAAAAAACCAAAGTGTTGGAATAATTGGCGCCGGCCCAGCAGGATTAGCTGCAGCAGAACAACTAAGAAAAAATGGTTACAAAATTACAGTTTATGACAGATATGATAGAGCGGGTGGTTTGTTAATCTATGGTATTCCAAATTTTAAATTAGAAAAAGATGTAGTTGAGAGAAGAACAAAGCTTTTGAAAGATGGGGGAATAGAATTTATTCAAAATTTTGAAGTTGGTAAAGATGCAACTTTAGATCAGTTAAGAAAAAAACATGACGCAATATTAATAGCAACAGGTGTTTATAAGGCCAGAGAAGTTGAATTACCAGGTAATGATCTTAATAATATTTTCCCCGCAATGGATTTTTTAACTGCTTCAAATAAAAAAGGTTTGGGAGATGAAGTAGAAATGTTTGATAAAGGTATTTTGAATGCAGAGGGAAAAGATGTTGTTGTAATTGGAGGTGGAGATACAGCAATGGATTGTGTTAGAACCTCAATAAGACAAAAAGCAAATTCAGTTAAATGTTTGTATAGAAGAGATAAAGAAAACATGCCTGGATCGGCAAGAGAAGTGGCTAATGCTGAAGAAGAAGGAGTAGAGTTTGTTTGGTTATCAAGTCCAAAAGAATTTAAGGGAACAAATAAGGTTGAAAGATTAGTAGTTGATCAAATTAAATTAGGTGAACCTGATGAAAGTGGCAGAAGAAGACCTGAAGTTCAAGAAGGTTCAGATTATGAAGTCAAAACTGATATGGTAATTAAAGCACTTGGTTTTGATCCAGAGGATCTTCCAAAATTATTTGATTCTAATGAACTACAAGTTACTAAATGGGGAACTATTAAAGCAGATTTCGATACAATGGAAACAAATATAAAAGGTGTTTTTGCTGCTGGAGATATTGTCAGAGGTGCATCATTAGTTGTTTGGGCTATAAAAGATGGTAGAGACGCAGCTTTAGCAATAAAAACTCACCTTGAAAATAGAGAGATTAAAACATCAAGAGTTGCTTAATGAAAAATTATAAAAAAAATTTAAGATTACTTGAAAATAATCATGTTTATTCAACAGAAATGGAGCATGATGCTTGTGGAGTAGGTGTTATTGCATCAACTGAGGGAAAAAAGTCTAGAAAAATAGTTGAGTACGGCATAGAGGCTCTTAAAGCTGTATGGCATAGAGGAGCGGTAGATGCAGATGGAAAAACAGGTGATGGAGCTGGGATCCATTTAGAAATTCCAAAGGATTTTTTCATAGAAAAAATTGAAGTAACTGGACACGATTATGATAATGCTGAAATTTGTGTAGGTATGATCTTTTTACCAAGAAATGATTATGCTGCCCAAGAAAGCTGTAAAACAATTGTTGAAAGTGAACTTACTAAAAATAATTTTAGTATTTATGGCTGGAGACAAGTGCCTGTTAATCCAAAAGTCCTAGGTGATAAAGCTTTACAAACTATGCCAGAAATTATCCAAGTTCTTTTTAGATCTAATGATCTTAATTTACTTGATAAAGAATTAGAGAGACAAATTTATGAAACTAGAAAAAGAATTGAAAATAAAGCTTTTCAGTTATCTTTAAATAATTTTTATGTTTGTTCCATAAGCTCTAAGTCAATAATATATAAAGGACTTTACTTAGCTGAGGCAATATCAGATTTTTACTTAGATTTAAAAGATGAAAGATTTATTTCAAGATATGCAATATTTCATCAAAGATTTTCAACAAATACAGCACCTAGCTGGAGTCTTGCTCAACCATTTAGAGCCATAGCACATAATGGTGAAATAAATACTTATAAAGGAAATAAAAATTGGATGAAAGTTCACGAACAAGAAATGAGCAGTCCACTTTTTAATGATATAGAGAATTTAAAACCTGTTATACAAAAAGGTGTTTCCGACTCTGCTGCTCTTGATAATGTATTTGAATTATTAAATAAATCTGGACAACCAGCACCACTAGCTAAGCTGATGTTAGTACCTGACGCTTGGTCTAAAAAAAATAAGACATTGCCTAAAAGCCATCAACAATTATTTAATTTTTTAAATAGCACAATGGAGCCATGGGATGGACCAGCAGCTATTGCAGCAACAGATAATGAATGGATTATTGCAGCAAATGATAGAAATGGATTGAGGCCACTCAGATATGCAATCACAAAAGATAAATTACTTTTTGCAGGATCTGAAACTGGAATGATCGAATTAAACGAAAAAAAGATATTATCAAAAGGAAGATTAGGTCCTGGTGAAATTATAGGTGTTAGAATAGAAAAAGGAAAAGTTTTTTTTAATGATGATATTAAAGATTATTTAGCTAAAGAGTTTAAACATTTTAATTCTCAAATTGTAGACTTGGATGAAAAGTTATTAATTTCTAATGAAAAAAATAATTTTGAAGGAGAGGATCTTCGAAGAAGGCAATATACCTTTGGTATAAGTTTAGAAGATCTTGAATTGATACTGCATCCTATGGCAGAAGATGCAAAAGAAGCAATCGGATCAATGGGGGATGACACACCTTTGGCTGTGCTATCAGATAAATATAGACCTTTATATCATTTCTTTAGACAGAATTTTAGTCAAGTAACTAACCCACCAATAGATTCTTTAAGAGAAAATAAAGTTATGAGTTTAAAAACAAGATTTGGAAATTTAGGAAATATACTAAATTTTGATACTATAACAAAAGAAAATATTTATGTTTTAAATAGTCCAATTTTATCCAATTCACAATTAAATAAATTTATAAATTTTTTTGGAAAAAACTCATTATTTATAGATTGTACTTTTTCAAAAGAAGAAAATTTATCAGCTGCAATAGAAAGAATTCAAAAAAAATCCGAAATAGCAGTTAGACAAGGAGTAACACAGTTAATACTGAGTGATAAAAATTTATCCAATGAAAATTTACCTGTTCCAATGCTTTTATGTGTTGGTGCAATTAATACTTTTTTAATAAGAAAAAAACTTAGAGGTTATGTTTCAATAAATGTGCAATCAGGTGAGGCAATGGATACTCATTCATTTGCAACTTTATTAGGTGTAGGTGCAACGACAGTAAATCCATATTTAGCTTTTGATAGTTTGTATCAAAGACATAGTAAGAAGTTGTTTGGCCAGTTCAGTTTTGATGATTGCGTTAAGAGATATATTAAGTCAGTCAATGCTGGTCTTCTTAAAATAATGTCAAAAATGGGCATATCAGTATTAAGTTCATATAGAGGTGGATGTAACTTTGAAACTGTAGGTTTAAGTAGAACTGTAGTAAATGATTATTTTCCAGGGATTACTTCAAAGATTTCAGGAATAGGTCTGACAGGAATTGAAAAAAAAATTCGAGAAATTCATAAGGAAGCGTTTGAGAATACAGAAACGGTTTTACCTATTGGAGGAATTTATAGATATAGAAAAAATGGAGAGACTCATCAATATCAAGGGAAATTAATACATTTATTGCAAAGTGCTGTTGGATCAAATTCTTACGAAGCTTATAAGAGATATGCTGAAGGCATTTATAACTTACCACCAATAAATTTGAGAGATCTAATTAATTTTAGAAAAAAAAAATTAGGTCCTCCAATTAATATTTCTGAAGTTGAGCCAATAGAAAAAATTCTTAAAAGATTTGGAAGTGGAAGCATGTCTCATGGAGCTTTATCAAAAGAGGCCCACGAGACGTTAGCAATAGGAATGAATAGGATTAAAGGTGCTTCTTGTAGTGGTGAAGGCGGTGAAGATGAAAAAAGATTTAAAGTTTTAGATAGTGGAGATAGTGCAAATTCAAGAGTAAAACAAATAGCATCAGCAAGATTTGGAGTAACTATAAATTATCTTAATAATTGTAATGAAATTGAAATTAAGATTGCTCAAGGCGCTAAACCAGGGGAAGGTGGACAGTTACCAGGATTTAAAGTTACAGATGAAATTGCAAAATTAAGGCATTCAACTCCTGGAGTTACACTTATTTCTCCCCCACCTCATCATGATATTTATTCTATAGAGGATTTGGCTCAATTAATTTATGATTTAAAACAAACAAACCCAAAAGCTCGAATAGGTGTAAAGTTAGTTGCGTCATCAGGAGTTGGAACAATAGCAGCTGGAGTAGCAAAAGCTGAAGCAGATATAATTTTAATCTCAGGTCATAATGGTGGAACTGGGGCAACACCACAAACTAGTGTAAAATACGTAGGTATACCCTGGGAAATGGGTCTGACCGAGGCTAATCAAGTATTAACACTAAATAATCTAAGACATAAAGTTACTTTGAGAACTGATGGTGGAATTAAAACAGGAAGAGATGTTGTTATTGCAGCAATGATGGGTGCAGAAGAATATGGAGTAGCTACAACAGCTTTAGTTGCCATGGGTTGTATAATGGTAAGACAATGTCATTCAAATACTTGTCCAGTAGGGGTATGTACTCAAGATGAAAAGTTAAGAGAAAAGTTTACAGGTACACCAGATAAAATTGTAAACTTGTTCACTTTTATTGCATCAGAGGTAAGAGAAATTTTATCTGAGCTTGGTTTTAAATCTTTAAATGAAATTATTGGAAGAACAGATTTATTAATGCAAGTTAATAAAGCCTCCCCAAATCTAGATGATTTAGATTTAAACCCACTTTTTGTTCAAGCAGATCCAGGTAATAACAAAAGATATTGCGAGAATTTATCGATTAATAAAGTGCCTGATACTTTAGACCAAGAAATTTGGCCAGAAATTGAAAAATCCTTAGATAATTCAAAAAAAATTGAAAAAGAATTTTTAATTAAAAATACAAACAGGGCGGTTGGTACAAGAATTTCGCACCACTTATACCAGAAATATGGATATGAAAAATTAAATGAAAATTTTTTAGAGTTGAACTTTAGAGGTTCAGCTGGCCAATCCTTTGGAGCTTTTACATCAAAAGGTTTAAAACTTACTCTCAAAGGTGATGCAAATGATTATGTTGGAAAAGGTTTATCGGGCGCAACAATTTCAATAAAACTTTCTGATGAAAGTAACTTAATATCTAATGAAAATACAATTATAGGTAATACAGTCCTTTATGGAGCAACTTCAGGCAAACTTTTTGCTGCAGGTCAAGCAGGAGATAGATTTGCAGTAAGAAACTCTGGAGCCACTGCGGTAATAGAGGGATGCGACTCTAATGGTTGTGAATATATGACGGGTGGGACAGTTATAATTTTAGGAAATGTAGGTGATAATTTTGCAGCAGGTATGACAGGTGGAATGGCATTTATTTATGATGAAGAACAAGACTTTGAAAAAAAAGTTAACCCAGAGTCTGTTGTCTGGCAAAATGTAGAAACAGATTATTGGAAAAAATTTCTTAAAGATTTAGTTATAGAACATTTTAAAGAGACTAAGTCTGATTTATCTGAAAAAATTATTCAAAATTTTGAGGAAGAAGTTGTTAAATTCGTTCAAGTTTGTCCAAAAGAGATGTTAGATAAATTAAAAAATCCAATAACATTAAAGCCTATTGTTAAAGAAGTAAGTTAAATAATATGCTTAAGTTCTCTTAAAATTATTTTTAATTTATTTGGTTTAGATAAACTATGATCACCATTTTTAATTACTAATAATTTTTTTTTAGCATTTTTAAAAATTTTCAAAACTTTTCTAGAATAAGAAACAGGTACAACTTCGTCTTTTTGACCGTGAATCATTGTAACTTTTATTTTTGAGCTAATTTTTTTTTTTAATACTTTGTTTTTTCTACCATCTTTTATTAATTGTAAAGTTATAGGGTATTCATAATTTCCATGTTTAAGATGATAAATTCCTTTTTTCATAGTTTCAGCTTTCATTTTTTTTGAAAATTTTTTCCACATTAAATTTTCTAAAAATTCCGGAGCAGAACCAATACCCAAAAATCCAGTTATTTGATTTTTAAATTGTTTAAATTGTTTTAATGCAATCCACGCTCCCATACTTGAGCCAACTAATATAAATTTATTTTTTTTTACTATTTTATTGACTAAAATTGAAGTTTCAGCACTCCATTTAGTGATATTACCTTTTGTAAATATGCCCGATGATTTGCCATGCCCAGAATATTCTAAAGCTAAAAAACTTAAATTATTTTTTTTTGAAAAATTTAAAAAAGCTTTAGGTTTTTCTCCTTCTAGATCTGACATAAAACCATGTAAAAAAACAATAAATGAGGAGCCTTTATTAATTTTTGAAATATATCTAATTTTCTTATTTTTTGTGATTTTATGATATCTGAAATTAGCCATAATGATTTATATGATTCGTCTAATAATATATAATTATAACAGATGACATCTAATTTGAAAGTTTTGCAGGTAATACCTAAATTAGGCTATGGTGGAGCAGAAACAGGATGTTATGATATTGCACATTACTTAACTGAAAATAATTGTGATTCATTTCTAGTTACTAGTGGAGGTGAATTATTAAAATTTGTAGATAAAAAAAAAGTTAAAGTTATTAGGCTACCCGTTAATAGTAAAAATCCATTATTAATACTTTTAAATTCTATAGTCTTAATAGGAATTATTTTGTTTAATAATATTTCAATTGTCCATGTGCGAAGTAGAGCGCCTGCTTGGTCTTGTTTGTTGGCAACCAAGCTTACAGGTAGAAAATTTGTTACGACTTTTCATGGAACTTACAACTTTAATAATAAATTTAAAAAATTTTATAATTCAGTGATGGTAAGATCTAACTTAATAATTGCAGGATCTAATTTTATATTTTCCCATATTAAAGAAAACTACATAAATTATCTTGATGCTAAAAAAAAACTTAGAGTAATCTTTAGAGGCATTAATGTCGATTATTTTGATCCAACTACAAAATTAGATAGTGATGAAAAAAAACTATTAACAGAATGGCAAATAGAGAAAGATAAAAAGATAATTCTTTTACCTGGAAGATTAACAGGATGGAAAGGACAAGAAGTCTTTATAGAAGCAATTAATTTAGTTAACATTGAACTTGGTTATGAGTCTTTTTACGCTGTGATACTTGGAAGTGATCAAGGTAGAGATCTATATAAAAAAAAACTTATTAGACTTACAGAGCAACACAGATTAGTAAACCAGGTAAAATTTATTGATCATTGTAAAGATATGGCTTTAGCATACAAAGTTTCTGATATAGTTGTGTCAGCATCAATTGAACCAGAGGCCTTTGGAAGAGTTGCTGTGGAAGCTCAATCAATGGAAAAACCAATAATTGCAAGCGATATAGGGGGATCTAACGAAACAGTAATTGATGATAAAACTGGCTTTTTATTTGAGTCAGGTAATGCGAAATCACTAAGTCAAAAAATTTTAAAAGTGCTTAGTTTAGACGAAACGTCATTAAAATCAATTGGAGTTGAAGGAAGAAAAAATATTATTCAGAAATTTAATGTTGAAAAAATGTGCTTTTCTACCTATTCAGAGTATAAAAGAATATTAAATTAAATGCCTATAATTACACTACCAGATGGAAATAACTTAACATTTCCAGACAAAGTTACAGGTTTAGATGTAGCTGAAAAAATTAGTAAGTCACTTGCTAAACAAGCACTGATAATGAGTGTAGATGGTGAACTTAAAGATTTATATTTTGAAATAGATAAGGACTGTTCAGTAAAAATTTTTACGGCAAAAGACCCCGAAGGTTTAGATGCAATTCGTCATGATACTACTCATATAATGGCTATGGCTGTTCAGGAATTATTTCCTGGAACAAAGCTAGCAATTGGACCAGCAATCAAAGATGGTTTTTATTATGATTTTTATAGAGAAGATCCTTTTATTCCAAAAGATTTAGAAAAAATAGAAATTAAAATGAAAGAGATAGTAGAAAAAGATGAAAAAACACGTAGAGAGGTTTGGGAGAGAGAACATACTAAAAAACATTACGGAGAATTAGGAGAAAAATATAAAGTCGAATTAGTTGACATGATACCGGAAGGTAATGATGTTTCGATTTATTTTCATGGAAAATGGTATGATCTTTGTAGAGGTCCACACTTATTATCTACTGGCAAAATTGGTAAATATTTTAAACTTACAAAAGTTGCTGGCGCATATTGGAGAGGAAACTCAAATAATGAAATGCTTCAAAGAATTTACGGAACTGGTTGGGCAACTCAAAAAGATTTAGATAATTATTTAAAAAGAATTGAAGAAGCCGAAAAAAGAGACCATCGAAAATTAGGAAGAGAAATGGATTTATTTCATTTTAGAGAAGAAAGTCCTGGCTCAGTATTTTGGCATGAAAGAGGTTGGGCTCTGTTTCAAAAATTAATCAAATATATGAGAAGTAGACAAGATGATGCTGGTTATAAAGAAGTGAATACTCCAGAAATATTAGATAGACAATTATGGGAAAAATCTGGTCATTGGGAAAAATATGGAGAAAATATGTATACTTCAGAAACACCAGACGAAAAAGTATTTGCAATTAAACCAATGAACTGCCCTGGACATATTCAAGTATTTAATCAAGGCTTAAAAAGTTACAGAGATTTACCTTTGCGTATTACAGAATTTGGTAAAGTACATCGTTATGAGCCTTCAGGAGCACTGCATGGTCTATTAAGAGTAAGAGCATTCACGCAAGATGATGCTCATATATTTTGTTCTGAAGATCAAATTACAAGTGAATGTTTAGAGGTAACAAATTTAATTTTAGATATCTATAAAGATTTAGGTTTTGAAAATGTAATTCTAAAATATGCAGATAGACCAGAAGTGAGAGTTGGTGAAGATGATGTTTGGGATAAAGCAGAAGCTTCTTTGTTGGAAGCAGTCAAAGCATCTAAGTTAGAATACAGTATTAATAAGGGTGAAGGTGCATTTTATGGTCCAAAAATTGAATTTGTATTAAGAGATGCGATTGGAAGAGATTGGCAGTGTGGAACTTTGCAAGTAGATTTAAACTTACCTGGTAGATTAGATGCCTCTTACATTGACAAAGATGGATCTAAAAAAGTTCCAGTTATGCTTCATCGAGCTTTATTTGGTTCTTTAGAAAGATTTATCGGAATTCTGATAGAAAACTACGCAGGTAAGTTTCCTTTTTGGATTTCCCCTTTACAAACTATGGTAATACCTATTTCAGAAGAATTTAATGACTATGCGGTTAAAGTATCAAAAAAAATAAAAAAAGTAGGGATTAGTTCGGCTGTAGATTTAAAAAATAATAATTTAAATTATAAAATCAGAGATCATTCTCTAGCAAAAATACCAGTTTTGTTAATTTGTGGTAAAAAAGAAGTTGACTCCAATTCAGTAACTATTAGAAGGTTAGACTCTAACAAACAAGAAAATATGGATATAGACCAATTTTTAAAAACATTCTCTGCTTTAAATAAAGCATCCTCAAACTAAGTGGCAGATTTTAAACAAAATTATTTTCAAAGAAGAACAAAAGACAAAGGTCCAAGATCTAACAACAGAATTTCTTCACCTGATGTTCAGGTTATAGCAAGTGATGGTGAAAATCTTGGAGTGATGAATACAAATGAGGCAATCTCAATGGCAAAAAATCAAGGATTAGATTTAATTGAGATAGCAGCTAATGCCAACCCACCTGTTTGTAAAATTATGGATATGGGTAAGTTTAAATACGACGCTCAGAAAAAAGCAAATATCGCCAAAAAAAAACAAAAAATTGTTTTATTAAAAGAAATCAAAATGAGGCCTGTTACAGAAACTCATGATTATGATTTTAAGGTTAAAAATGCAAAAAAATTTATAGCCAAAGGAGATAAAGTAAAATTTACCGTCAGATTCAAAGGTCGTGAATTACAACACTCTCATTTAGGAAAAGAATTGATGGATAAGATCAAAGAGGACATGAAGGATATTGGAAAGGTAGAATTGCATCCAAAGTTTGACGGGAAGCAAATGATTATGGTAATTCAGCCTTTATAGGCCTTAATATAGGTTGTAAATTTATATCAATCTTTGTATAACACCGCAGAATTATGCCGAAATTAAAAACAAAAAGCTCAGCAAAAAAAAGATTTAAGATATCTGCAAAGGGTAAAGTAATGTCAGCCCAAGCTGGTAAAAGACATGGCATGATAAAAAGAACTAATTCTCAAATAAGAAAATTAAGAGGCACAACAACAATGTCTAAGCAAGATGGAAAAATTGTTAAGTCGTACATGCCTTACAGTTTAAGAGGTTAATAATGGCAAGAGTAAAAAGAGGCGTAACTAGTAAAGCAAAACATAAAAAGGTTTTGAAAGCTGTCAAGGGTCAATGGGGTAGAAGAAAAAATACTATCAGAGTTGCTAAACAGGCAATGGAGAAAGCAATGCAGTATGCTTACAGAGACAGAAGAAATAAAAAAAGAGATTTCAAATCTTTGTGGATACAACGAATTAACGCCGGTGTTAGAGCTGAAGGTTTGACTTATTCTAAATTTATCAATGGTCTTGGTAAATGTGGAATTACAATTGATCGAAAAATTCTCGCTGAAATTGCTTACGATAGCCCAGAGGCATTTAAAACCATTGTACAAAAAGCTCAATCAGCTTTAAATTAATCTTCGCTATTGTTTTTATTTCTTAAGGAAATAATCTACCAATATGTCAGACATAAAAAATATTCATAATGATTATTCGACTAAACTTAATAATAATTTAAGTTTAGAAGAAATTAATCAAATTAAGACAGAGTTATTTGGCAAGAATGGTCTAATTTCTTCTCAATTTAAAAATATTGGATCTATACCAGAGACAAGTAGAAAAAAATTTGCATCAGATCTAAATCAAATTAAGGACGAGTTACAAAATTTAATAACAAATAAAATTAGTGAAATTGAATCAAAAAAAATAAATGAAAAATTAGAAAATGAAAAAGTTGATGTAACTCTTCCTGAACGATCATTTATAAGAGGTAAAATTCATCCTGTTTCACAAACTATCGATGAAATTTCATCAATCTTTTCTGAGATAGGTTTTAGTGTTGAAGAGGGCCCAGATATTGAAAATGAATATAATAATTTTACGGCTTTAAACACCCCTGACAATCATCCAGCAAGAGATATGCATGACACATTTTATCTTAATGAGAATAAAGAAATATTATTAAGAACTCATACGTCTCCAGTTCAAATTAGAACAATGTTAAAAGATAAACCTCCTTTTAAAATTATTGCGCCTGGAAGAACTTACAGGTCTGATAGTGACCAAACACATGCTCCAATGTTTCATCAAGTAGAAGGCTTGCACATAGACAAAGATATAAATATGGGACATCTTAAAGGTTGTTTAAATTATTTTATAAAAGAGTTTTTTGAGGTTGAAAAAATTAAAATGAGATTTAGACCAAGCCACTTTCCATTTACAGAACCATCAGCAGAAGTAGATATTGGTTATGAAATTAAAGATGGGAAAATAATTATTGGAGAGGGTGACCAATGGCTTGAAATTCTAGGGTGCGGAATGGTTCACCCTAATGTCTTGAAAAATGTGAAAGTTGATCCTTTAAAATACCAGGGATATGCATTTGGAATTGGGATTGATAGATTGGCGATGCTTAAATATGGAATTAATGATTTAAGGGCTTTCTTTGATTGCGATTATAGATGGTTAAATCATTTTGGTTTTGATCCTTTAGATGTACCAACAAATTATAGAGGTTTAAGTCGATGAAAATTACATTTGATTGGTTAAAAGATCATTTAGATACAAAATTAAAAGAAGAAAAACTTTTAGAACAGTTAACAAATGTTGGGTTAGAGGTTGAAAGTGTGGAAGATTTATCTTCTGGTCTTGATTTATTCAAAGTGGCAAAAATTTTAAAGACAGAAAAACACCCAAACGCAGATCGGCTTAAAGTTTGTGATGTTGATGTTGGAGAAAAAGAAATTAAAAAAGTTGTATGTGGTGCACCTAATGCAATAGAGGGATTAATTACAATATATGCTCCTCCTGGAGCAGTTGTTCCAAAAAGTAAAGTAAAATTAGTGGTGGCTAAAATTAGAGATGTTACCTCTTATGGGATGCTTTGTTCTGAGTCTGAATTAAATTTATCTGATGAAAGTGATGGAATAATAGAATTATCATTAAAAAAATATGAAAAAAGTATTGGAAAAAGTTATTTTTCAAAATCAGACTCTAATCTTATAGATCTATCAATTACCCCTAATAGACCAGATTGTCTTGGTGTTAGAGGAATAGCGAGAGACCTTGCAGCTTCAGGTTTTGGAAAATTAAAAAATTTAAAAGAAAAAAAAATTAAGTCAAAATCTAAGCAAATTATAAAAGTAAAAATTAATAAAGATAAAAATCAAGCATGTAGCTCTTTTGGCAGTTGTTTAATTACCAATGTAAAAAATACTGAAAGTCCAAAGTGGCTAAAAGATAAATTAGTTTCAATTGGGCAAAAGCCAATTTCAGCAATAGTTGATATTACCAATTATGTAATGCTTGATATTAATCGTCCATTACATGCGTATGATGCAGATAAGATTGAAAAAGGTATTGTAGTTCGAAACTCCAAATTTGGAGAAGAATTTACAGCTCTAGATAACAAAAGTTATAAATTAGATGATGGGATGTGTGTTATAAGTGATGACAAAGGTGTATTGGGATTAGGTGGTATTATTGGAGGTATAAGATCTGGTACTGAACTTAATACTAAAAATATTCTATTAGAGTCAGCTTATTTCAAACCTAGATCAATTAGAAGCACATCAAAAAAACTAAACCTAGACACGGATGCAAAGTTTAGGTTTGAAAGAGGTATTGATCCATCATCTATTGAAGATGGATTAAATAAAGCAGCATTATTAATTAGAGATATTTGTGGTGGAGAAATTAGTAAAATTGATATTCAAAGAATTGAAACAAGTAAAAATAAAACTATTAAATTTGATACCAATTTATTTAAAAAAATAACTGGATTTCAAATTTCAACTAAGGAAATTTTTAAAATCTTAGAGAACCTTGGTTTTAAAATTAAAAAAGAAAAAAAATATTTAAAATTAACTATCCCAACATGGAGACCAGATATTTCACAGGAAATAGATATTGTTGAGGAGTTAGTAAGAATTACTGGATATGATAAGATAAAAATTATAGATCCAATTAAAGAAAGAACTAAATCTACGCTAACTCAGTCACAAAAGTTATTTCATTTTTTACAAAGAGCAGTTGCTTCTAAAGGTTATTTGGAAGCAATAACATGGTCATTTACTGACTCAAATTATAACGACCATTTTAAAGATAAGAAAAAAGAAATTAGAATTGTAAACCCAATAAGTTCAGATTTAGGAGTTTTAAGAAACTCAATATTTTCAAATTTAATTATGTATATGAATAAAAATTTGGATAGGGGATTCAAAGATTTATCTATATTTGAAATAGGTCCAATTTTTACTGGTTCAAATCCAGGCGAACAAAATACAGTCGTTTGTGGATTGTCGGCAGGTAAAAGATCAAGATTATCATGGGTTGAAAAAGAGAGAAATGTTGATGTATTTGATGTTAAAAGAGATGTAGTGCAGACTTTAGTTGAAGCTGGATACAATTCTGATAAATTTTTCATAGATAGCGAAACACCAAATTATTACCATCCAGGTAAGTCAGGTAGATTATTTTTAAATAGAGGCAAAGATCAAATAGCAGCTTATTTTGGTGAGATCCATCCAAATATTTTAAAAAAGATAGATATTAAAACAGAGACTTTAGTGGGTTTTGAAATTTTTTTAGATAATTTAAAATTACCAAAAAAAACATTAAAAGATCAAAAAATTAAATTTGAAGTCTCAGATTATCAGAAATCTGAGAGAGACTTTGCGTTTATAGTTGATAAAAACGTTGAAGCTCAGGATTTAATTAATGCTATTTCAAATGTAGATCAAAAACTAATAAGTAATATTAAAGTTTTTGATGTTTATGAAGGTGAAAATATTCCAGAAAATCAAAAGTCAATAGCAATTAGTGTAACTATACAATCATCAGAAAAAACACTAAATGATAATGATTTAGAAAATATCAATAACTCTATAGTTAAAACAGTTGAAAACAAAACTGGTGCTAAAATACGTTCATAAAGCAAATGAGTAATATTGATAATATCAGAAATTTTGCAATTATTGCTCATATTGATCACGGTAAATCAACAATAGCAGATAGAATAATTCATAGCTGTGGTGGACTTACTGAAAGAGAGATGAAAGCCCAAGTTCTAGATTCAATGGATATTGAGCGCGAAAGAGGAATTACAATTAAGGCTCAGACTGTAAAACTTAATTATAAAGCAAAAGATGGTAAAGATTACATATTAAATATTATCGATACTCCTGGTCATGTAGATTTTAGTTATGAGGTGAGTAGATCTCTTTATGCTTGTGAGGGATCAATTTTAATTGTTGACAGCACTCAAGGAGTAGAAGCACAAACTCTTGCAAACGTTTATCAGGCTTTAGATATTGATCATGAAATAGTGCCGGTTTTAAATAAAGTAGATCTTCCCGCATCAGATTTAGATAGAACAAAAAAACAAATTGAAGAAGTAATTGGTATCGATACTGAGAAAGCAATTCCTTGTTCTGGAAAAACAGGTGAAGGTATTCAAGATATTTTAGAGCAAATCATTAATGTTTTACCTGGCCCTAAGGGTGAAAGTTTAGGAGATTTAAAATGTTTGCTGGTTGATAGTTGGTATGACACATATTTAGGAGTTGTTATTTTAGTGAGAGTTATTGACGGTAAAATTTCTAAAAATATGAGAATTAAAATGATGTCAACCAATCAAGAATATATTGTTGAAAAAGTTGGTGTATTTACCCCAAAAGCTACAGATATAAGTGAATTAAATGCTGGAGAAATAGGTTTTATAACAACCGGAATAAAAGTTTTATCTGAAACAAAAGTTGGTGACACAATATGTGAAGCAGCAAAACCTTTAAAAGAAGCATTACCTGGTTTTAAACCAAGTAAACCTGTGGTATTTTGTGGATTATTTCCTGTAGACAGCTCTGAGTATCAAAAATTAAAAGATGGTTTGGCAAAACTACAATTGAACGATGCAAGTTTTTCATTTGAACCAGAGTCCTCTTCAGCATTAGGATTAGGTTTTAGATGTGGGTTTTTGGGTCTACTCCATTTAGAAATTGTAACAGAAAGATTAGAAAGAGAATTTGATGTAAATTTATTAACAACAACTCCAGGAGTAGTTTATAAAGTTTATATGAATAGTGGAGATATTGTTGATCTTCATAATCCCTCAAGTCTACCAGATCCAACATTAATAAAGTTAATTGAAGAACCATGGATAAAAGCAACTATAATTACTCCAGATGAATACTTAGGATCGATAATAAAAATGTGTCAGGATAAAAGAGGAGTACAAATAAATCTAAGTTATTCTGGAAATAGAGCTGTTGTAATATATGAATTGCCTTTAAATGAAGTAGTTTTTGATTTTAATGACCGTTTAAAATCAATGACTAGTGGATATGCTAGTTTTGATTATGAAATTATCGAACATAGAGAAGGTGATTTAGTTAAACTTGGAATTTTAGTTAACGCAGAGCCGGTAGACGCGCTAGCAATGATGATCCACAAAAATTTTGCTCAAAGAACAGGAAGAGAAGTTTGTGAAAAACTAAAGGATTTAATTCCAAGACATAATTTTATGATACCAGTCCAAGCAGCAATTGGGGGCAAGATAATAGCTAGAGAAACTATTAAAGGTTTTAAAAAAGATGTTTTAACTAAAATTCATGGAGGAGGAGCCACAGACAGAAAAAGAAAGCTTCTAGAAAAACAAAAAAAGGGTAAGGCTCGTTCAAAACAGTTTGGAAGAGTAGAAATTCCCCAGGAGGCATTTATTGGTGTTCTCAAGATTTCAAAAGAAAAATAATTGGAGAGGTGGCCGAGTGGTTGAAGGCGCACGCTTGGAAAGCGTGTAAAGGAGCAATCCTTTCATGGGTTCGAATCCCATTCTCTCCGCCATCAAATAAGCCTCAATTTACTTTATTAATTAACCATTTTTTACTTAATTTAGTGAAGATAAATAAGCATTTTTTTGAAAAAATGTTATAATTTTTTTTTCCAAAAATTTAAAAAATGACAAATAAAAATACATATCAGGCAGACTCAATTAAAGTTTTAAAGGGTCTTGAAGCAGTCAGAAAAAGACCAGGAATGTATATTGGAGATACCGATGATGGAACGGGTTTACATCATATGGTTTATGAAGTCGTTGATAACTCAATAGATGAAGCTTTAGCTGGTCATTGTAAAAATATTAATGTGAGAATTAATTCTGATGGAACCATCACAGTTAATGATGATGGTAGAGGAATTCCTGTAGATATGCATAAGGGAGAAAAAAAATCAGCTGCAGAAGTTATTATGACACAACTTCATGCTGGTGGTAAATTTGATCATGACTCTTACAAAGTTTCCGGTGGACTTCATGGAGTCGGTGTTTCTGTTGTAAATGCACTATCTGAGTCATTACAGCTAGAGATAAGCAGAGATGGAAAAAAATATTTTGTAGAATTTAAAAACGGAGAAGCAAAAGCACCTTTAAAAGTTTTAGGTAAATCTAAAGAAACTGGAACACAAATAACCTTTTTACCTTCGAAAGAAATTTTTTCCTCTATAAAATTTAGTCCAAATATTCTTATCAAAAGAATGAGAGAATTAGCTTTTTTAAACAAAGGTATAAAAATAATTTTTACAGACTCTAGTTTAAAAAAAGAAAAAATATCTATATTTAAATTTGATGGTGGTGTTCTTGAGTTTGTAGATTTTCTTGATGAAAAAAGAGAAAAACTACAAAATAAAAATGGAAATGATCTATTTAAAAAGCCAATTTATATAGAGGGAAAAAAAGATAATATTGAGCTTGAATGTTCTTTAAAATGGAATGCAAGCTATACCGAAGATATTTTTGCTTACACAAATAATATCTATCAAAAAGATGGTGGAACACATTTGTTAGGTTTCAGAAGTGCATTAACAAGAGTGGTAAATAAATATGCTAATGAGCATAATCTTCTCAAAAAAAATAAATTAGCAATCTCAGGAGATGACATTAAAGAAGGACTTACTTGTGTGTTATCTACAAAAATTCCAGACCCAAAATTTTCATCTCAGACTAAAGATAAATTAGTTTCTTCAGAAGTTAGAATGATTGTTGAAACAGTTATAAATGAAAAATTATCTATATGGTTTGATCAAAATCCATCAGTAGCTAAAATAATTTTAGCAAAAGTTATTCAAGCTGCAATGGCAAGAGATGTAGCTAGAAAAGCTCGAGAAAATGTAAGAAGAAAAGGTGCTTTAGAATTAAGTGGTCTTCCTGGAAAATTAGCAGACTGTCAAATAGGAAAACAAGATGGTACAGAATTGTTTATTGTAGAGGGTGATTCAGCTGGTGGGTCCGCTAAACAAGGTAGAAATAGAGCTAATCAAGCTGTTTTACCATTAAGAGGTAAAATTTTAAATACTTACGTGGAAGAATTAGCCGTAAAAAAAAATGGTAATGGTGATAGTTCTGAACAACAAAGAACTAAGGCATTGTCAAAAATGATCTCATCTAACGAAATAGTTACTTTAATCAATGCATTAGGTTTAGATCCAAAAGTACAAGAAATAGATTTAAAAGATCTCAGATATGGAAAGATAATTATTATGACAGATGCTGACGTGGATGGATCACACATTAGAGCCCTCCTATTAACCTTTTTTAATAATAAACCATTCAATAAATTAATTGAAAATGGACACGTGTATTTGGCTCAACCACCATTATTTAAAATTAATAAAGGATCAAAAGGAATATATATAAAGGATGAAAAAGAATTAGAGGATTATATTGTCAATAACAATAAAGGTTTAAAAAAAATAAAAAAAGGATCTAAAGAGTTTTTAAAAGAGCTAGATATAGAGAAATCAAAAATGAACATACAAAGATTTAAAGGTCTGGGTGAAATGAATCCTGAAGAACTATGGAGCACAACATTAGATCCTGAAACAAGG
Organism: uncultured Pelagibacteraceae bacterium; assembly: GCA_902514745.1. GTDB lineage: Bacteria > Pseudomonadota > Alphaproteobacteria > Pelagibacterales > Pelagibacteraceae > Pelagibacter. The sequence continues at coordinate 19,426 of CABXRX010000004.1, forward strand.
AATTTATTACAAGTGCAGTATTCAAAGGATTTTAAGAAGGATCAAAGTTTAATACATACATTGATGGGAAATGATGTTGCTTTACGAAAAGATTTTATAATTTCTAATGCAATTAATGTACAAAATCTTGATATTTAATAATGAGGTTGTTTGAAACTTCAAAATATCATTTTTTTAAAAAATCGACTTATATAGGTTTAAGATGGATTGGTATTATCGGGCAATTAATATCAATTTACTTTGTCTATTTTTTTTTAAATTTTGATTTTGACTTTATCATTTCAAATCTTGTTATATTTTTGGGTATTCTAAGTAATCTATATTTATTTTTTATATACAAAAAAACACAATTATCAGATAGATCAGCTTTTATTTTTTTAGTAATTGATATATTGCAGTTAGGTGCATTACTTTATCTAACAGGTGGAGTAGCTAATCCATTTGTCATTTTTTTATTAATTCCAAGTATTTTTGCATCATCAAATCTAAGTTTTAAAACTAATTTTTTATTAGTATTTCTAACTATAATTATTATTTTTATACTTACATTTTATTCATTAGATTTACCTTCGCCGATTAGTGACCATTTTCATGTAAATTCGTATTATTTTTATTCAATTCCATTATCATTAATAATTGCTTTAATTTTTTTAAATTATTTAGCTATGTCATTTGGAACACAATCTAGATTAAGAAGAGAGGCGTTAGCAAAAATGGAGGAGGTCATGGCTACTGAACATGAACTTCTATCATTAGGGGGCCAAGCTGCAGCTGCAGCTCATTCACTTGGAACTCCTTTGTCTACAATAAAGATTATTACCCATGATTTAGAAAAACAATTTAAAAATCAGGAGGATGTTAAAAAAGATATAGAGCTATTGTCTAGTCAAGTAGAAAGATGTAATGAAATTTTAAAAAAATTAACTTTAAATCCAGTAGAAGAAGATGATTTTATAGATAAAGATCTTTCAATGAGAGATTATCTCAGTGAAATTATTTCTTCATTTAGAGAGATAAGTCAAAAAAAATTTACTTTTAATTACGATCAATTTTCAAATCAAAAAAAAATAACTAAATCTATAGAAATTGTTTATGGATTAAGAAATTTTATTGGAAATGCCAATAAATTTTCTAATAATGAAGTCAATATTACTTTAAAAAGTGATAGTGAATTTACAGAAATTACTATTGAAGATGATGGAAATGGATATCCAAAAGATGTCCTACCAAAAATTGGAGAACCTTATTTAAAAACGAATAATCCTAATGAAAAATCAAAATCAGGATTGGGATTAGGTTTATTTATTGGGAAAACTCTTTTAGAAAAAAATTTTGCCTTAATTGATTGCAGAAATTCAAAAACGAGAAGTGGGGCAGAAGTGATTATAAAATGGAATAATAAAGATTTATTTAATATTTAATGAAATTTTCTTTTAGCTTCAAATAAAGAACTTAATTGAGATATCATAACATCTCCTAATTCATTTACGTCTGTGATTTTGATTGCCTTGTCATAATATCTTGAAACGTCATGACCAATTCCAATTGCTAAAACTTCAATTTCAGTTTTGTTTTCAATGAATTTTACCATTTTCTTTAGATGTTTTTCTAAAAAATCACCTGAATTTACTGAAAGTGTTGAGTCGTCTACTGGTGCACCATCAGAAATTACCATCATAATTTTTCTCTCCTCTTTTCTTTTTTTTAATCTATTGAATGCCCAAGAAATAGCTTCTCCATCAATATTCTCTTTTAACAAACCCTCTTTCAACATCAGCCCTAAATTATTTTTAGCTTGTCTCCAGTGAGTATCAGCACCTTTGTAAATTATATGTCTTAAATCATTTAATCTTCCAGGTGTTTTAGGTTTTGAATTTTTATTCCAAAGTTCTCTACTTTGTCCACCTTTCCAGTTTTTTGTTGTAAACCCTAAAATTTCAACTTTAACTGAGCATCTTTCTAAAGTTCTAGATAATATGTCAGCACATATTGCAGCTATAGTAATAGGTCTCCCTCTCATCGATCCAGAATTATCTATTAATAAAGTAACAATTGTGTCCTTGAAATCTAAATCCTTTTCTTTTTTAAATGATAATGAATTATATGGATCCATAATAATTCTTGGTAGTTTTGAACTATCGAGTAGCCCTTCTTCTAAATCAAAATCCCAAGCTCTGTTTTGCTTTGCAAGTAACTGTCTTTGAAGTTTATTTGCAAGCTTAGTTATTACATCTTGAAACCCAACTAATTGTTGATCTAGTGTTCTTCGAAGTTTTACCGCTTCTTCTGCATTTTCTAATTTTTCAGCTTTTGTGATTTCATCATATTGAGTTGTAAAAATTTTGTAATCTAAATTGATATTATCAAGATTTTTTTGAATTATTTGTTCTGAATTTTGCTCATCTGACTCCGTATCTGAAAGTTGTTCATCAAGATTAAATTCATCTATATTATAATCAGCGTCTAAAGTGGCCTGTGTTTCTTGATCATTATTTTCATCCTTATTGTCCTCTTTATCTTTATCCTGATTGTCGTTTGATGGATTGTCTTGACCTTGATCTTGATTTTCTTCTTTTTTTTCATCATCTTCTTCGCTCTGAAAAATATCCATTTCCTCTAAAATTTGAGAAAATCTGGCACTGTAATTATCTTGGTTTTCTAAATTTTGTTGTAAAAATTTTTTATGTTTTTCTATTGATTGTTCAAAATCTTTTTCCCAAAAATTTAATATTTTTGTTGTTAAAGGATTTAACTCTATTTGATGAAAGTTTTTAAGCATATATAGTTCAAATGCTTCTGTTACAGGCACATCTTCTTTTGTTTTTAATTTATCTTTTCTTTTAGTATTGATTATATTTGAATAATTTTGTTGAAAATTTTTTTCGATACCTTTGAGCATTTTACCACCTAATACTTCATATCTTATCTTTTCAGCTACATTATATAGCGATCTTGACGAGGCATTAGAGGGAAGATTTTTTCTGTAAACTGCATTATTAGAAAATTTTTTTTTTAAAGCAGCAGAGTCTGTGTCGGCACGTAATTTAATAAAATCACTTGGCTTTGTTACATCATCAATTTCAATTAAGTCAAAATCTTTTTTTTTATCATCTTCTGATGATTTTCTTAATAAATCAAAATCATCTGAAATTACTTTTGCTGTTGAAGTTAATGCAAGTCTAAATTTTTCTTTTAAACTAGATATTTTATCACTCATTTAAATCTGAATGTTCATCAACGACTCTGGAAGTTCATCGCCAAAACATCTTTGATAATATTCTGCGATTGTATTTTTTTCAATTTCATCACATTTGTTAAGGAAAGTTACCCTAAAAGCATAACCTGTATCTTTAAAAATTTCTGAGTTTTCTGCCCAATGCATTACTGTTCTGGGACTCATTACTGTAGATATGTCACCTGCAACAAATCCTTTTCTAGTTAGTGAGGCTACTTTTATCATATTTGCAACTTTTTCTTTACCTTTAGTATTATTAAGATTTTTATTTTTTGATAAAATTATATCCATTTCTCTTTCAAGACTAAGATAGTTTAGCGTAGTAACTATATTCCACCTGTCCATCTGTCCTTGATTTATTTGCTGGGTTCCATGATAAAGACCTGTGGTATCTCCTAGTCCAACAGTATTTGATGTAGCAAATAATCTAAAAAATTTGTTTTGTTTAATTACTTTATTTTTATCAAGAAGAGTAAAGCTACCTTCAGCCTCCAGCACTCTTTGAATAACAAACATCACATCTGGTCTACCAGCATCATACTCATCAAAAACAAGCGCTACTGGATTTTGTATTGACCAAGGCAAAATACCCTCGTTAAATTGAGTAACCTGCTTTCCATCTTTAAGAACAATTGCATCTTTTCCAATCAAATCAATTCTACTCACATGGCTGTCTAAATTTACTCGAATACATGGCCAGTTTAATCTAGCCGCAATTTGTTCTATATGAGTTGATTTTCCAGTACCATGATATCCTTGGACTAAAACTCTTTTGTTGTAGGCAAAACCAGAAATTATTGCCATCGTTGTGTCTCTATCAAATTTATAACTTTTATCTATTTCAGGAACATATTCGTTTTTTTTTGAAAATGCATCCACCTCCATTTCAGAGTCGATGCCAAAAGTTTGTTTTAAAGAAACTTTTATATCTGGTTGAATATCAAGGTTAGGTGTCAATTTTTTCTCTATAAGTGTTTTTTAGTTGTGTATAAGCTAAAGTTATTAATTTAAGTTTTTCTTCATATTTTTTATTTCCAGCATTTATATCTGGGTGATATTTTTTAACAAGTAATTTGAACTTGTCCTGGACTTTTTTCCATTTTAATCCAACGGAAACTCCCAATATTCCAAAGGCTTTTATATCCTTGTGGTTAAATTTAAATTGACGCATATGATCATAGTCGCCATTAATTTTGTCTTTATCTAATTCATCTCTCAAAGTGTTGTTCCAAAGAACTTTAAAGAAATTATCTGAAGAGCTAAAACTTTGGGTTGGTTTATGCCAAATCATATCTGACTTTAAAAAATCTAAAACTTGATCATCGTTCATACCTGAAAAATAATTCCAATTTTTGTTAAATTCTTTAACATGCTCTAAGCAAAGCATTCTATATTTTTTGCTATTATCTTTTTCAACTGGTGCTTTATATTCACCAATTTCGTTACAATTATTCCAGTCGCAAATATTTTTCATGATGTATAATAGTTCTAATTTATGGATATAAATGAGTTAATTGCAATTGTAAAAAAAAAACTTACTGATCAAATTAATATTGATAATATAAAAATTGAAGATAAATCATTTCTTCATAAAAATCATGCTGGCAATACAGAAGGTAAGTATCATTTAAAGATTATTTTAAACTCAAGTGAATTAAAGACTTTAAGCAGAATTGAAAGTAATAAAAAAATTTATAAAATTTTAGAAAAAGAGTTAAAAGAGGATATTCACTCAATTCAAATTTTAATTTCTTAATTCATTTTTTAAAAATTTGGCTAAATCATCTTTTTTATATTCTCTATTTATAATTGGATTGCCAATTTTTTTTAATAAAACTAAATTAATTTTATCTGAATTATTTTTTTTATCTTTAATCATAAAAGATAATATTTTATTTAAATCTCTAATTTTAAAAAATTTTTTTATTTTTGATGGTAAATTAACTTCAGAAATATGCTTTAAAATTGAATAATAGTCATGTTTTTTAATTAAATTATTCTTTAAACTAAAACTCAATGCGCTCTGTATGCCAAGTATTACTGCTTCACCATGATTGAGTTTTTTTGAATAACCTAAGGAAGCCTCGTAAGCGTGCGCAAATGTATGGCCAAAATTTAAAATTTTTCTTAAACCTTTTTCTTTTTCATCTTTTTCAACAACATTTTTTTTAATTTTGCAGCTTTCGTAGATAGCTTTTTCGATAAATGGAGAAGAAAGTTTTAAAATTTTATAACTATTTTTATCTAAGAATTTATAAAAACTTTTATTTGCAATTAAAGAATGTTTTAAAATTTCACCATAACCACATATCAATTCTCTTTTTGGTAATGTTTTTAAAAATTCAATATCTGATAAAACTAGATTAGGTTGATAAAAACTTCCTATTAAATTTTTTCCAAACTTAGTATTTACTCCTGTTTTGCCTCCAATAGATGAGTCAACTTGAGATAATAAAGTAGTCGGAATGTTAATAAATTTTAAACCTCTTTTAAATAGACTGGCTGCAAAACCACTTATATCGCCTGTAATTCCCCCACCAACAGATATAACACAATCTTCTCTTGAAAAATTTTTGTTTAATAAAATATTCACAATTTTATTTACACTGTTAAAATTCTTATTGGTTTCACTAGCTTTAAAAAAATGAATATAAATTTTTTTTTTATTAAGAGATTTTTTTATTTTTGAAATAAATTTTTGTGAAATATTTTTATCAATTATGATTAGACATTTCTGAAAATAAATCGAATTTTCTTTTAAAATTTTTGATATATTAACCCCTAAATTTGAACCAATAATAATTGAGTATTTTTGAGTTTTGGTATTTATTTTTAATTTAATGGGTTTCATAATTTTTTTAAGATTTTTTTAACAATCTCACTTTTTGACATTTTATCACATTTAATTTCGTATAATGCTCTAGAGTAAATGTTAGATCGTTTTTTTATTAAATCAATCAATTCATTCTCTGTCGCATTAAAAGCAAGTGGTCTTTTTTTGCTGTTATTAATTCTATTTAATAATGTATTATTATCCCAATTTAACCAAAAAGAGATATGGTTTTTAAGTATTTCTTTTCTAATAACTCTGTTTACAAAAGCTCCTCCCCCAAGAGAAACTACGCTTGAATCAATCTTTAGAAATTTAAGAGTTATTTTTTCTTCAAATTTTCTGAAATAACCCTCGCCTTTTGTTTCAAATATTTTTGATATTGATAAGTCCAATTCTTTTTCAATTTCTTTATCAACATCTATGAAATTTAATTTTAATTTTTTAGCTACTAGTGAACCAATTGATGTCTTTCCTGATCCCATCATACCTAAAAACACAAGATTTTCTTTTGATTTCATAAGTTTCTTTATTGAAAAAACACAAATATGTCTTAATTTGAAATTAACTAAAGTTATATGCAATTTAATAAAAATACAAGTTCAGGCAAAACCAATATCATAGTAGTAGTTGTAAAATCTATAATTGGCCTTGTAGTTATTTCTGGACTTGTTTTTTTCATAAATCAAGTCGATTTTCCAGCTCCAAAAAAAGAAATAGAAAAAATTATTCCAAATGAAAATTTTAAAATTGTTAAATAAGAAAAATTTATCAATTGTAATTTTTTCTTTATTATTACCACTCTCCATAATCGCAGAAGAAAAACCTGTAGATATTTGGAATATAGATAAAGATGAATCAGAAACCATTTCAGAAGAAAATTTGTCAGTTGAAAAAAAAGAAGAAACATCCCAAAGCAGCATTTATGAAATGCAATCAGAAAAAAAAGAAGACTCTATAAAATTAGATCAAGACTTATCATCAAAAACAATTAAAATTGCAGGATTATATGATCCGCAGGATTATGGACTAAGTATGAGTATGTGGTCAAATTCTGATGGTTCAACATTAAAAAAGCTTTTTAAAAATATAGAAAAATACAATCTATCAAAAGATGCCTCTGAAATTCTAAATATTTCATTATTAACTAATGCTTATTATCCAGACCAAAATATTACAGATGTAGAATTTTTAAAATTTAAATCCAAATGGCTGATCAAAAACTCTGACTTAGAATTGATTGAAAAATATCTTATTAAGAATCAAATCACTAATTTACATCCTGAGCTAATGAGGTTTGTGGTTGATAAGTATTTATCTCAATCAGATATTAAAAGGTCATGTGAGATTTTTTCTAAAATTCAAGAACCCTTAGAAAATGAATATTTATCAAAATTTAATTTATACTGTTTAATTAATTATGGAAAAAATGAGGAAGCTCAATTAATTTTAGACTTAAAAAAAGAATTAGGTTTCAACGATGAGTATTTTGAAAATAAAATAAGTTATTTATTTGGATACATTGATGAAGCTAACAAAGAAATTTCTGAGAACTCTATATTAGATTTCCATTTAGCTCATAGAACAAACCCTGAATTTAAGTTTGAGCCAAATAAAGACACTCCAAAGTTAATTTGGAAGTATTTATCGTCTTCTAATTTATTATATCGAATTCAAGATCTAGAGATTACAGATATAGATAAAATCTCAACTATCGAAAAAGCTACTCATGATAAAAATTATTCAGAAGAGGAGTTATTTGAGTTTTATAAGCGATTTCAATTTAATATAAATCAGCTGTTAAATACAAAAGAGTCATACAAATCTCTATCGTCTATTGAAAGTAAGGCTCTAGTATATCAAAGATTATTATTAACAGAAGAACCAAAACTTAAATTGGAATTAATGAAAATTCTAAAAGATATTTTTAAGTCTGAAGGTATTGAGGATGCTTTTGATATTGAACTTAGAAAATTTTTAAAACAAATTGATGAAACAGATGTACCATCAAATTTCACTACTTTTTATAACCAGTATTTAAAAAATGATGAAATTATAAATAAAAAAATTAGATATAATAATAAAATATTACATCAATCTAAGTTGGTAAATTATTTCAATGGTGATTATACAAAATTAAAAATTGAAGAAGATCTTGATAAGTTTTTAAAAAAAATAAAAAAAAATAAAAAATATGTCTTATCAAAAAAGGATATAATTTTTCTAGAGGCTTTAAAAGCTGATGGAATTCAGATTTCAAAAAAATATGAAAATCTCTATAAAGTTAATAAATCAGAGATGCCTTCAGATATTCAAAAAATGGTTAATAACAATGAAATTGGGGCAGCATTACTTAGAATTATAGAGGTTATTGGTTCAGAGAAAATTGAGGATATAGATGATGATACAGTTTATTTTATAATAAATACATTGAACCAATTAAATACTGACTTAATTAGGAATAAACTTTTATTAAAAGTTCTTCCTTTAAAAGTTTAGAAATTATAATAAAATAATTCAAAATGACTGTTAAAACTATAATAACCGAGCCAAATAAATTGCTAAGACAGATTTCAAAACCTGTTGAAAATGTCGGTAAAGCAGAACAACAACTCATGAATGATATGTTGGATACAATGTATGATGCTAATGGTATAGGTCTAGCAGCAATTCAAATTGGTATCCCAAAGAGAATTATAGTAATGGATATAGCAAAAGATGGGAAAAAAGATCCAAGATATTTTGTTAATCCAGTTATTTTGAACAAAGATCCTATTAAAAATACGCATGAAGAAGGATGTTTGTCAGTGCCAGAACAATTTGCAGAAATAGATAGACCAAGTAAATGTGAGGTTGAGTATCTTGATTATAATGGAAAAAAACAATTGTTAAAAGCTGATGGATTACTTGCAACATGCATTCAGCATGAAATGGATCATTTAGAGGGAATATTATTTATTGATTATCTTTCAAAATTAAAAAAATCCATGATTATAAAAAAACTATCTAAATTAAAATCAAATACAGCAGTACTTTAATTGATGGCAAAAAAGATTGTTTTTATGGGCACACCAATGTTTGCTGTACCCATTTTAAAATCATTGTATCAAAATGGCTATCCAATATCGGATGTGTACACACAACCTCCACGAAAATCACAACGTGGACAAAAAATAAATAAATCACCTATACAGGGCATTGCTGAAACTTTAAATTTAGACTTTAGAACTCCCAAATATTTAAAAGACAACAATGAAGAATTTGAATATTTTAAAAATATAAATGCTGATCTTGCCATAGTAGTTGCTTATGGACAAATTATCCCAAAAGAATTTCTAAGCTTAACTAAAAAAGGATTTATTAATATTCATGCATCTCTTTTACCAAAATGGAGAGGAGCAGCACCTATACAGAGATCTATAATGAATCTTGATAAAGAGACGGGAGTTAGTGTCATGAAAATAGCAGAACAACTTGATACAGGTCCAGTATGTAATACTTATAAAATAAATTTAAAAGATAATTTAAACGCTAATGATATTGCAGATCAATTATCTTTATTAGCAGCTGAAAAAATATTAGATAATATTGATAATATTTTAGAAGATAAAGCAAAATTTATTGATCAAGATCATTCAAAAGCAACATATGCATCTAAAATTCAAAAAACTGAGGGTGAAATAAATTGGGACGATGAGGCAAAAATTATTATTGGAAAAATAAACGGTTTATATCCTGTGCCGGGTGCATTCTTTATACACAAAGGCGAAAGATATAAAATTTTAAAAGCAGAAATTGGTAGTGGTATTGGAAAACCAGGAGAGATTGTTTCTGATTATTTAGAGGTTGTTTGCGGGGACAAGCAGACAATAAAAATTAAAGAAATCCAAAGACAAGGAAAAAGGCCTCAAAACATTGGTGAATTCATGCTTGGTTCGCAAATTAAAAAGGGCACAGTTATTTAAATGGCTAGGTATCAACTTCTTATTGAGTATGTGGGTACAGATTTTAGAGGGTGGCAAATTCAAAAAAAAGGATCAACTATTCAAGGACTAATTCAAGAAAAACTCACAAAACTACTTAAGGAAAAAATAATTTTAAATGGTTCAGGAAGAACAGATACGGGTGTTCACGCAATAGAACAGTCAGGTCATTTTGATATTAAAAATGAAATCCCAGATATATCAAAGTTTTTAAAATCAATTAATCACTTTTTAAATGATAAAGGTATAGCAATTAAAAAAATAAGAAAAAGAAGTAATAAATTCCATTCAAGATTTTCTGCAAAACAAAGAATTTATAAATATATAATTTTTAATCAGTTAAGCGCACCAGTAATTGAAAAAAAAAGAGGATGGCACGTAAGAAAACCTTTAGACTTAGATTTAATCAAAAAAGGAGCCAAAAAATTAGTTGGCACACACGATTATTCTACTTTTAGATCTTCAAGTTGCCATGCAAAAAGCCCAATTAAAACAATCAAATCGGTTAAGATAAAATCGTTAAAAAATAAAATAGAAATAGAATTTAAATCTCAATCTTTTTTACAACAACAGGTAAGATCAATGGTTGGTTGTTTAAAGTATTTAGGAGAAAAAAAATGGGATTTAAAAAAGTTTGACAAAGTATTTAAATCTAAAAAAAGAGTACTTTGTGCACCCCCCGCACCCCCTGAAGGTCTTTTTTTAGCGAGAGTTGTTTATTAATTTATTCTTGTTGTTCATTGCGAATTTTTTATTTATTCGCCATCTTGATTCTGATCGGACTATATAACCACAACAATTTTTAGACTTACATTTACATGGGAATTGTTTGTAGTTTTCATCAAATCCAAAACCATAGTCACAAGTAAATTCTTCACCTTTTTTTATATCTTTAATTGCTTTAACCCAAATTTTAAGTCCTTTGCCATCATAGTCACAATTGTTGTTACATGAATGATTAATTAAACCAGCTGTATTCCATGGAAAGTCTCCGTCTAAGTCATATCTCTTGTTGATAGTGAACAAATAAATCGGCTTACCATTATCGTATTTATCTGACTCTTCAGTTTGTTTTTTTGTAATTAGTTTTCCGACATAATCAATTATCTTGGTACCTGCTTTTATGTCTTGAGTTGCATAAAGCCCTCTACCTTTTTTATCGATATTAGATTTTTTAATTCTATAAAGTTTCATACAAGTTTTTTAGAGTTTATATTTGAATTATCAATTAAATTCTATTAGGGCGTCCACATGTCGTTGAGTGCTATCTTGAAGAGCCTTAAGATCATAACCCCCTTCAAGAATTGAAACCACGTTCCCGTTACATAACGATTTAGAAATTTCCAATGTTCTTTTTGTTAAATGGTAAAAATCTTCTGAAGCTAACTTTAGTTGAGCTAGTGGATCATCGATATGGGCATCAAAACCCGCAGAAAATAATAAAAATTCAGGCCTAAATTCTTTCAATTTTTTTAAAACATTTTCATATGCGTTTAGGTATTCTTCAGCAGAGGTGCCAGCTTCTAGCGGAATATTTAAAATATTATTAAACTTTCCTCTCTCTTTTTCCGAACCAGATCCAGGATAGTAAGGATATTGATGTGTTGAAATATATAATACTTTTTCGTTATTATAAAAAATGTCTTGTGTTCCGTTGCCATGATGAACATCAAAATCAATAATTGCAACTTTATTGTACTTATACTTTTCAATTAGATAATTAGCCCCGACAGCAACATTGTTATAAATACAAAATCCCATTGCCTTATCTTTTTCTGCATGATGACCTGGTGGTCTTACAGCACAAAATGCGTTTTTAAATTCTTTTTTTTGAACACCATCTATAGCAGTAATAATTGATCCAACAGCATCTTTGGTAGCTTCTTTGCTACCAGGTGAAACTACCGTATCACCATCAAGAAAAGCTAAGCCATTTTCTGGAAATGATTTATTTACTAGATCTATATACTTAGAGGAATGTGTATTAATTAAAAAAGACTGATTAAATTTAACTGGTTTTTTCCAGATTAATTCTTTGTTATTAATTTTTTTAAAGTTATCAATAACTACAGTTACCCTATCTATTTTTTCTGGATGTCCTTCACCTGTATTATGATTTTGATAAGTATCAGAGGTAACTAGACCAGTTTTCACTTTAAATAATTTTGTAAAATATTTGTATAAATTATTGTAAGTTTTTTCAAATCTGCCAATGAAACTGCTTCATCTACTTTGTGCATTGTTTTACCAACTAAACCAAATTCTAAACAAGGAGCTATTTTTCTAATAAATCTTGCATCAGAAGTACCACCAGTTGTTGAAAGCTTAGGTTTAATTTTTGTAATTTTTTTAATGATATCTCTAATCATAAAAGTTGTATTATTTGGTTTTGTTAGAAATGCTTCTCCAGAAACGCTATAATCAATTTTATATTTTGATTTATTTTTATCACTTATTTTTTTAATAATTTTATTAATTTTCTTTTTTAAAGTACTTGAAGTGTGTTTATTATTAAATCTTATATTAAATTTAGCATTAGCTAAGCCTGGGATTACGTTATCAGCAGAATTATTAATATCTATTTTAGTAATTTCAAGATTTGTTGGTTGAAAATCTTTTGTACCTCTATCAAATTTAATCTCTTTCAATTCTTTTAAAATTTGTACGAGTGCTGTAGATGGATTGTTTGCTCTTTGAGGATAAGCAACATGGCCTTGAACACCTATTATTGAAAGTCTACCAGTCATGCTTCCTCTTCGACCTATTTTAATCATTTCACCTAATTTATTAGGATTAGTTGGCTCTCCTACTAAGCAAAAATCTATTTTTTCTTTTTTCTTTTTTAAGTAATCGACTACTTTTTTAGTTCCATTGATTGCAACTCCTTCTTCATCTCCTGTAATTAAAAGACTTATAGAGCCATTAAATTTTCTTTTATTTTTAACAAAATTGCTTACTGCAGAAACAAATGCTGCGATCGAACTTTTCATATCATTAGCACCTCTTCCAATTAGATATCCTTTTTTGATAGAAGGTTTAAATGGGTTTACTGTCCAATCTTTTAAATTTCCTGCAGGAACTACATCCAGGTGACCCGCATAGCAGAAATTTGGCCCTTTATTACCAAGTCTTGCGTAAAGATTTTTTACTGGTTTGCTGTTCTTCTCTTTAAACTCTAAAATCTTTGTTTTAAATCCAAGTGTTTTAAGTTTTTTTTCTAAGAACTTCATTATTCCAGCATCAATAGGTGTAACTGTTGGAAATTTAATTAGCTCCTTAGCTAATTGAAGTTCATTAATTGAAGCCATGATAAATTTATTCTCTTAAAAGATCGTTAACAGAAGTTTTAGATCTTGTTTTTTCATCAACTTGTTTAATGATAACCGCACAATAAAGCGATGGAGCAGAAGCATTATTTTTATCTGGTAATGATCCAGGTACTACCACAGAATAAGGAGGAATTTTTCCGTAAGTTATTTCTCCGGTTTTTCTATTTACTATTTTAGTAGATTGTCCAATGTACATTCCCATACTTAAAACTGATCCTTCTCCAACTATTACACCCTCAACAACTTCCGACATTGCTCCAATAAAACAATTATCTTCAATAATAGTTGGTAATGCTTGGGCTGGCTCTAACACTCCGCCAATTCCACTTCCTGCAGAGATATGACAATTCTTTCCTATTTGGCAACAACTACCAGCACGACTAAAAGTATCCATCATAGTGCCTTCATCTATATATGCTCCAATATTTACATAGCATGGCATCAACACTGCATTCTTACCTACAAAAGATCCTTTTCTTACAGGAGAGTTTGGCACCATTCTAAACCCAGCTTTTTCATGATCTTCCTTTGTCCAACCAGCAGTTTTACCTTTTAATAAATGTGCTTTGTCGTACCAGCTACTATAAGGGCCATTTAAATTTTCCATTGGGTAAATTCTAAAACTTAACATTATTGCTTTTTTAATATGTTGATGAGTAACCCATTCCCCATTAATTTTTTCTGCAACTCTAACTTTACCACTATCTAAATCGGTAATCATTTGATTGATGGTATCTTTTAAACTTTGTTCAGAATCTTGGTTTACGTTATCTCTATTTTCCCACGCATCATTTATTATTTTTTCGATATCACTCATATTTTTTATCTAGATAGTTAATTTAATTGTTCTTTAATATATTAATTTCTTGAAGAAAAGAAGGCAAGTTCTTAATCTTATAATCTATATATGGTTTGTCAGAGTCTTTTTTGGCAAAGGTTTCATCATTTTCTAGCCAACAAGTTTTCATTCCTAAATTTTTAGCTTGTTCTAAGTTGTGTGCGATATCTTCAATTAGAATAGATTGATTTGGATCTAAATCAAATTTTTTAATCAATTTTTGATATGGATCTAAATGCGGTTTTGGCACATAATTTGCGTCAGTGATATCAAAGGCTCCATCAAATAATCCATCAATACCAAGTTGTTTTGTAACATTTTCAACATGGGCATGAGATCCGTTAGTAAAAATAATCTTTTTTTCTTTTATCTTAATCAGCTCATCTCTTAAAATTTCATCTTTTGGTAGCCAACTAATATCAATATCGTGAACAAATTCTAAAAATTCTTGTGGGTCGATATTGTCATGGTTCATTAGGCCGGAGAGTGTCGTCCCATATTCATAGAAGTATTTTTTTTGAATATCTTTTGCTTTTATAAGATCGACATTAAATTTTTTAGAGATGAAAGAAGACATTTTTTTATCTACTTCAGAAAAAACCTTGGTGTGACCACTATAAAGAGTGTTATCAAGGTCAAATATCCAATATTTTATATCTATTAAATCTTTCATTGTCTAATTAGCGTTCCCGATCCTTTATCTGATAATAGTTCAAAAAGAATAGAATGGTTTTTTCGACCATCAATAATTACAACACCTTTTACACCGTTGCTTGCAACATCTAGACAATTGTTAATTTTGGGAATCATCCCACCAGTAATAGTTTCATTTTCAATTAATTCCTTGATTGAAGCTGAGTTAATTTCAGGAATTAGTTTTTGGTTATTATTTAAAACACCCTCAACGTCACTCATAATAATTAATCTTCTTGCTCCAATTTTTTTTGCAATCGAGCCAGCAGCTGAGTCTGCATTAATATTATAAGTTTGATTGTTTTCACCAAGGCCCAATGGTGCAATCACTGGAACTTTTTTGTCATTAACAATTTCATCAATAATTGTTTTATCAATTTTAGTTGGTGTTCCAACAAAACCTAGTTCATCATTTTCTTTAACCACACTAATAATATTATTGTTTTTAGAATTAATTGTTTCACTTTTGCAAGATTGTTTTTTTAATGCTTCAACTATCTCTTTATTAAATTCTATTAAAATTTGCTCAACTATTTCAATAGTTTCTTTTCCTGTAACTCGAAGTCCTTTAATGAATTCACTTTTTATCCCTAATTCATTTAATTTATTACTTATTCTTTTGCCCCCACCATGGACAACGATTGGAATAAACCCTAACTTATTAAGTGTAGTAATATCTTTTATAAAAATATTAAATAAATTTTGATCAACTAAAACACTTCCACCACATTTTATAACAATGTATTCATTATTATATTTTTCTAAATACCTTTTAACTTCATCAATTGAAGGACCATCTGATGGAAGGATTTTACTTAACTCTTTTTCT
This sequence comes from uncultured Pelagibacteraceae bacterium, assembly GCA_902514745.1. Taxonomy (GTDB): domain Bacteria; phylum Pseudomonadota; class Alphaproteobacteria; order Pelagibacterales; family Pelagibacteraceae; genus Pelagibacter. Next base: position 35,163 of record CABXRX010000004.1, read on the forward strand.
TTTATTTCCAACATTAAGTGACAGTTTTAACTGTAGTTCTTTTCATGATGAAAACTTGCTGAGCCATAGTTAAAATATTATTAATAGTCCAGTAAATAACTAGCCCTGCAGGGAATGGTGCTAAAATTATTGTAAGGAAAAGTGGAAAAAACATAAATATTTTTGCCTGCATAGGATCTGTTGGAGCAGGGTTAAGTTTTTGCTGAATGAACATTGATAAACCCATTGCAATAGGCCAAGCACCAATCATTAAAAATGATGGAACATCGTAAGGCAACAAACCAAATAAATTGAAAAGTGATGTTGGGTCTCTTTCTGATAAATCTTGTATCCAACCATAAAATGGCATTTGTCTCATTTCAATTGTTACAAACAATACTTTGTATAATGCAAAAAATACTGGAATTTGAACAAGTATTGGTAAACATCCAGACATAGGATTTACTTTTTCTTTTTTATAAAGAGCCATCATCTCTTGCTGAAGTTTCATTTTATCATTCTTGTGAAGTTCTTTAAGTCTTACCATTTCTGGCTGAAGAGCTTTCATTTTTGCCATACTTCTAAATGAGAAGTTTGCGAGAGGGAAGAATGCTAGTCGAATACAAATAGTAATAGCAATGATTGCTAGGCCATAATTTCCAAGCAATTTAAAGAAATAATCTATCCCATAAAATAAAGGTTTTGTAATAAAGTATAAAAACCCCCAATCAATTGCTAAATCAAATTTATCTATATTTAAAGACTCGGCATATCCATCAATTACATCAACTCTTTTTGCAGCAACAATTATTTGCATCTCATCTTCTATGCTAGAGTTTCCTTTTAATTCAAGAGGCTCAGTTCCTACAAAATTCGCTCGAAATTTATCTTTATAATCAAATGTAGTTTTAAACTCTTTACCACTTGGTGGTATTAGTGAAGTGATCCAAAATTTATCAGAAATTCCCAGCCATCCTTTTTGTGAGGTTCTTGAAAACTTTTCTTCTTGAATATCATCATAATCTTCTTCTATTAGTTCATCATCTAATGTTGCTAGAAGACCTTCATGAAGGATATAAAAATTTGATATATTAGGAATTTGTTTTCTAATTATTTGACCATACGAGTAGAAATCATACTCTTTGTTAGTAGAATTGATTACCTTTTGTTTAACTGAGAATAAAAATTTGTCATCTAAAGCTATCTCTTTTTCAAAAGTAATTCCCTGATCGTTAGTCCAAGATAATTTAACAGGAGATTGATTAGTTAGTTTGCTGTTTCCTGATACAGACCATACCGAATTTGAATTTGGAATTTCAATATTTTTATCTGTGGTTATAAATCCACTTTCTATAAAATATCCATCCTTAGTATTTCTTGGTGATAAAAGTTTAACTTTCTCTTCACTTTCTAAGGCAACATTGTATTCTTTAAAAGTTAAGTCATCGATTGCAGCACCCTTTAGAGAAATTGAACCAATAATGTTTTGGTTTTCAAATTGAATTCTTTTACTTTGGTTTAAAGCCTCTTCTCTAGTAATTTCAGTAATTGTTTCTTTTTGGTCTAAACTAGGAGCATCTGTATTTTGTTCAGTTTTATTTTTTTCTGTCAATTGCTCTTTAGTAACTGGTGGGGGAGCAAAAAAAAGTGAATATAAAATTATTACCGCTGCCGATAAAGAAATTGCTGCAATGACATTTTTAGTATCCATTATTTTTTTATTTTCATTTCTTTTTTAACTGGATCAAAGCCATCTCCACCTCCTAAAAACTTTATGGGATGGCATGATAGAATTCTTTTTAAACTCATAAAACTTCCTTTAACTAGACCAAACTCTTTTAAAGCCTCTATACTGTACTCCGAACAAGTTGGTAAATATCTGCATGATTGACCAAGTAGTGGACTAATTAGAAATTTATAACCTTTGATAAATTTAATTAAAATATTTGTAAAAATGTTCATTATTTAAGTTTTTCTAAATCTTGAAATAGAGTTTCTTTTATATTTTTGTATTCATTGTTTAGCATAGTTGCCTTAGCAATAACAAGATATGAATAGTTAAATTTTATTGTTACTTTTTTAACTGCCTCATTAACAATATTTCTCAATCTTCGTTTGATTTTATTTCTTTTTACTGCATTCCCAATTTTCTTTTTAGTTACAAAACTAATATTAAGTTTACTATCATCTTTGTTAGCTAATTTGCCAAAAAAAATCGTAACATATTTGTTAGAAATTTTTTTTTGCTTTAGTAGATTTTTGAATTCTTCGTTTTTTGAAAGAGCAAGTATTTTGCTTTTCATCTATCTAGACTGATACTGTTAACGATTTTCTTCCTCTTGCTCTTCGTCTAGCCAAAAGTTTTTGCCCGCCCTTAGTCTTCATTTTTGATCTAAAACCATGTTTTCTGGCTCGTTTAACGTTAGATGGTTGGTATGTTCGCTTCATAAAATGTGATTAAAATTTATTAATTTTCGCCCTTTATAGTAACTAAATATATAAATAGCAAATAGAAGATTATATAATTAGCATTGTATTTGATGGAAAAAGCTAAAAAAATTAAATTATTTGTTGGATTATTTTATCTAACAGCAATTTGTTTATTTTTATATTTTTTCTTTTCAAAATTTAGCCTTCAGGAAATAACTTCTTATGATTTTATCAAAGAAAATAGATCTTATTTTTTTGAACTTAAAAAATCAAATTTATTTTTTTTATCAATAATTTTTTTAGGACTAACGATATTGTGGGTTTTTCCATTTTTAGGATTTGGATCACCTGTTGCATTAATGGGTGGATTTATTTTTGGAAAATGGATTGGAACATTATTAGTTGTTTTAGGGTTAAGTATTGGTGCAACTTTCATATATTTATTTGGTAATTATTTTTTAAAAAAATTAATTAGAGAAAAATTTTTAAATAAATTTGAAATTCTTGAAAAAAAATTTAAAAAATCTGAATTTATTTATTTATTATTATATCGTTTGATAGGAGGAATACCTTGGCAGTTAAGCTGTCTTTTACCTACTCTTTTTAATGTAAAAATAAAAAATTTTTTCTTGGCAACTTTGATTGGAATTGTGCCTCAGATATTCTTAGCTGTTTCTATTGGTAGCGGTTTTGAAAAAGTTATTGATCAAAACTCAGAACCTCCAGAAATAACTGATATAATTTTTTCCGCAGATATTTATTTGCCAATTTTAGGTTTTTTTGGTTTAATTATATTATCAATCATTTTAAAAAAAATTTTTTACAAAAATTAATTATGGTGCTCCCACCCTGTACTGACCAGGGAATTAGTCATTACCAATGACTTGATATACCATTTATCTATAGGAGCTTTTGATCAAAATAATATTTACTGATAATAAAGCATTTTTTTCAAAATATTGCCTTAATTTTTTGATTATTATGCTTTATATCTATTTGAGGAAAATTTTATGGGAATTCATTACGATTATAAATCTACCAAAGGAAATAAGCTTATGGAAAAGCAAGCTAAAAGAGAAAAGAAGCTTGCAGAAAAAAAAGCTAAACGTTTAGCTAAAGAGGGAAATAAAGAAGAGGAAGTTAAACCTAAAACATTAGATACCTCTAAGCCTATAACTTTAGATTTCCTTACCAACCCAGATAAAGAATGAATTCTAAAGAAAAAAATGAGCGTTTAAGTTTAGCTCTTAGAAAAAACTTAAAAAAAAGAAAACTTTTTCAAAAGAAGACAAAGAAGAAAACTAAATAATGACAGTATTATCAGACAAATGGATAAGAAAAATGTCCAAAGAAGAAGAAATGATTTCTCCCTTTGAAGAAAAACAAGTCAGAGGGAATAGTATTTCTTACGGACTATCTTCTTTTGGTTATGATGCAAGAGTTTCTGAGGAGTTTAAAATTTTTACCAATGTAAATTCAGAGATAGTAGATCCAAAAAATTTTAAACCAACAAACTTTGTAACCAAAAATACATCAGAATGTATTATTCCACCCAATTCATTCGTTTTAGCAAGAACAGTTGAAAAATTTAAAATTCCAAATGATGTATTAGTCATTTGTTTAGGTAAATCTACTTATGCAAGATGTGGTATTATTGTTAACGTTACGCCTTTAGAACCAGGTTGGGAGGGATATGTTACACTTGAGTTTTCTAACACCACACCTTTACCTGCAAAAATATATGCTAATGAAGGAGTTGCACAATTTATCTTTTTAAGGGGAAATGAAAAACCAGAAGTGACATATGCAGATCGAGATGGGAAATATATGGGCCAAACTGGGGTAACGTTACCTAAAGTATAGTTATGCAAAAACTTGAAGTCTTTGGAGCCATTAAGCTCAAAGGACAAATAAAAATATCAGGTTCAAAAAATGCTTCTCTCCCAATTTTAGCAGCAACTTTATTATCAAAAAAAAAAATTTATCTAAAAAACTTACCTAGAGTAAAAGATATTGAAACAATGGTTTGTTTGTTGCAATCGTTAGGATCTAAAATTAACTTTAATAAAAATAATCTTACTATCGATAACAAAAAACAGAACAAAAATTTTGCTTCTTATAGCTTGGTTAAAACCATGAGAGCAGGAATTTTAGTCCTTGGACCTTTACTTGCTAAATTTGGTAAAGCAAAAGTATCCCTGCCAGGTGGTTGTGCGATTGGTACTAGACCTGTTGATATACATTTAGATGCTTTATCAAAGTTAGGAGTTAAATATAAAATTATTCAAGGATATGTTCACGCTAAGGCACCAAAGGGATTGATTGGATGTAAAATAAAATTTTCAAAAATATCGGTTGGAGCTACTGAAAATTTGATTATTGCTGCAAGTTTTGCAAAAGGAACTACTGTTTTAAGGAACTGTGCAATTGAGCCTGAAATAAAAGATTTAGTTAATTTTTTAAACAGTATGGGGTGCAATATCAAATGGATTAGTAAGCGTTCAGTTAAAATTGAAGGAGTGTCTAAAGTTAATGAAAATACTTATCAAGTAATGTTTGATAGAATAGAAGCTGGAACTTATTTAGTGGCAGCAGCAGTAACAGAGGGAAATCTAAAGATAAAAAATATAGTCCCTAAAATTATTCAAACAGAAATTGATACTTTGAAAAAAATAGGTGCAAAAATTAGGGTTAAGAAAGATGTAGTTCATATTGTAGGAAATAAAAAAACTAAAAGCATGAATATCAAAACGGCACCATATCCAGGTTTTCCAACTGATTTACAGGCTCAAATGATGGTATTGTTATGCAAAGCAAATAAACAATCTGTAATTAAAGAAGATATTTTTGAAAACAGATTTATGCATGTTGCAGAATTAAATCGAATGGGTGCTAAAATCTCAACTAAGGGTAATAAAGCAAAAGTTAGTGGCAACATTAGATTTGAAGCAGCTGAATTAATGGCAACTGACTTAAGAGCTTCTGTTTCATTAATTTTAGCAGCGTTAAGTGCAAAAGGAAAATCCGTTATAAATAGAATTTATCATCTAGATCGTGGATATGAAAATATAGAAAAGAAATTGATAAAAGTTGGAGCAAAAATTAGAAGAGTTAATTAATGGATAAGAAATATTTAGCAAAAATCATAGCTTCTGATAATGAAGGTTTACAAATGATTTCGGCATGTAGTGCTGGTGCAAAAGTTAAAGTGTCAGACATAAAATATTTAGCCTCAAACAAAGTTTTCATATTATCAATTATGAGAACTAGAATCGAAACAGATCAAGAAGATAAGAAAATTAACAGTATTTGTAGGTTTGATTTTGTTGACAAGGTTAAATCTAAAAATATAGATCAAAAAAATGAGGATTTAGTTTTAGAATTAATCGCAATAGATTATTTTAAAAATAAAGATGATTTTGAAATTAATTTAATTTTTAATAATAATGCTTACATTGCTTTGACTACGGAAACAATTGAAGTAAGACTAGAAGATCAAAACGAAATTAAAGACTAATGAAAATATTAAATAGTAACAGTAAAAATTTTGATAAAAATTTAGATAGTTTGCTTTTGCAAAGAAAGAGAAAAGTGCAGTCTAATTCAGTTTCAGTTTCTGGCATTATTAAAGATATTAGAAAAAACGGAGATAAAGCTTTGGTAAAATATGAAAAGAGATTTAATCAAAATACTATTATTGTCCCCTCTCAAAAACAGATTTCAAATTTAATAAAATCACTAGATAAAAAAGTGAAGCAAGCGATTGATATTGCTTACAATAGAATTTATAAATTTCACTCACTTCAAAAATTCAAGAATATTTCGTATGTTGATAAGTATAAAAATAAACTTGAGTATAAATATATACCTTTAGAGTCTGTTGCAATTTATGTACCTGGTTCAACGGCTTCATATCCCTCAAGTGTATTAATGAATGCAATTCCGGCAATTGTTGCAGGAGTTAAAAGAATTGTGATGATAAATCCTGGATTTAAAGGAAAACAAAATCCAGCAGTATTATATGCGGCTCGTAAATGTAAAATTAAAGAAATTTATTCTATAGGTGGTCCTTCAGCGATTGCAGCTGTAGCTTATGGAACAAAAAAGATTAATAGAGTTAATAAAATAGTAGGCCCTGGCAATGTATATGTTTCAGCTGCTAAAAAAGAAGTTTTTGGAGACGTTGGAATTGAAGGAATGACAGCAGGTCCCTCTGAAGTCACTATTGTTTGTGATAAATTTTCAAATCCAGGATGGGTTGCAAGTGATTTAATTGGACAAGCAGAACATGACAATCTTGCTCAATGTATTTTAATTTCAAGAGACAGATTTTTAATAGATAAAGTTAAAAATGAAGTTTCTAAACAATTAAAGGAAATTCCAAGATCATTAATTGCAAGAAAAAGTTTAATGAGTAATGGAATTTTAATGCATATTAGTTCAGATAAAAAAATAATTGATGTAGTGAATAAAATAGCACCTGAACATTTGGAACTAAATGTAAAAAATTATAAATCTTTTGTACCAAAAATTAAAAACTCAGGATCTGTCTGCTTAGGAAAATATGCTGTTATGGCAATGACTGACTACAATGTAGGCTCTAACCATATATTACCAACTAATGGTTCAGCAAAATACTCGAGCGGAGTAAGTGTAAATGAATTTTACAAACGGATTTCCTATATAAACTTATCTAAAAAGGGTATTGAAAGTCTTGGTCCTTCAGTTATAACACTTGCAAATTATGAAGGATTAGCAGGACATGCTCAATCTGTAAAAAAAAGAATTAGGAGAAAATAAAATTGTCTAAACAAGATTTGCTAGAATTTAAAGGAAAGGTCATGGACTTACTTCCTAATGCAATGTTTAGAGTTAAGCTAGAGAATGGGCATACAGTTACTGCTCATACTGCAGGTAAGTTGAGAAAAAATAGAATTAGAGTATTGCAAGGCGATAACGTGACAGTCGAGATGACACCTTATGACCTTACAAAAGGCAGAATAATCTTTAGGGGTTAATTTTTGCCTCGGTAGCTCAGGAGTAGAGCAGAGCCCTGAAAAGGCTTGTGTCGGAGGTGCGAATCCTTCCCGAGGCACCACCATTAACTTTTCAACTTGAAATTATTAAAAAATCAAATTAGCTTTATAGAATAATAAACAACATAAGGACTGAGAGATAAGATGAGTACACTAACTGGTAAAATTAAATGGTATAATGGTAAAAAAGGCTATGGTTTCATCGAAAGAGATGACAAAGAAAAAGATGCCTTTGTGCATGCTTCAGCAGTTAAAGCAGCTGACATGAGATATCTAAATGAGGGTGATAAACTTGAGTTTACATTAGAAGATGGTCCAAAAGGTCCTTCTGCGGTTAATCTAAAAAAAATAGACTAATTTTTAAATATTTCAAAGGGCGTTAAATCTGCAAAATAGATTAACGTCCTTTTTTTTTGCCTTGAATAATGACAATTATTGTCTAAAAGACTGTTCATGATTATAAATATTACATACAGAGATGCTTCAAGAAGCACTCATAGAATTTGTTTCCATTGCCTGTAGGGCAATAATTTATAATTTAATTTTTAATCCACACAAAAATAATATAAAAACAAGGAATGCCTGGGTGGTGTAACGGTTAGCACGAAAGTTTGTGGAACTTTAAGTTTGAGTTCGATTCTCAGCCCGGGTACCAAAAAATGAATAAAGAAAATAAATTAGTACCTGGATTACCTTCAGGTTTTGAAGATCGTTGGGATAAAAAACTTCTTCTCAAAAAAAAGCTTTTAAAAGCTATTGAGGATAATTTTATTAAATTTGGAGCAGAAGCTCTTGAAACCCCTTCGTTTGAAATTAGTGAAAACATTGGATCTTTTCTTGCAGAAGATGATAGTAATCCTATGTCTGATGTATTCTCATTTCAGGATGGAGAAAAAAGTATTACCCTTCGATATGATCTATCAAGTCCACTAGCAAGATTTGTAGCGCAAAATAATCAAGAATTACCCTACATTTATAAACGATATGCAATTCAAAATGTATTTCGAAATGAAAAAGCTGGAAACGGCCGTTACAGAGAATTTATGCAGGCTGATTTTGATATAGTTGGAAATGTTAATCCTGCTCAAGCTAACGCTGAACTTTGTAACTTAATATCAAGTACATTGTCAGATTGTGGATTAAACAAAAATCAATTTACCATCAATGTAAGTAATAGAAAAATTGTTCAAGGATTAATTGATGAATTAAAAATTTCTAAAGAAAAACAAATTAAGGTCATTCGGGCAATTGATAAATTAGATAAACCTGGGTTTGGTTTAAAAGGAGTTGAAGATTTACTTAAAAAGGAAAGAAAAGATCAAAGTGGTGCTATTACTAAAGGAGCTGATCTATCTGATGATCAAGCAGAACAAATATTAAACTTTTTAAAGATTAAAGACTTAAAACAATTAAAAGAAACATTAAAAAATCCTTTATCTCAAGAGGGAATAAGTGAACTTGAAGATGTATTTAAGGTATTAGGATATGGATCAAATTTAAATCAAGTTAAGACTAATTTTACTATTGTAAGAGGTCTTGCATATTATTCTGACTTTATTGTAGAGACTAATTTAAATTTCAAAGTCACTAATAACAAAGGAAAAGAAGTAGATATTGGAAGCATATGTTCAGGTGGAGCTTATGCAAAATTGATATCCAGATTTAGAGGTGTTGATATTCCAGGAACAGGAATAAGTTTTGGAGTAGATAGATTACTGTTTGCCTTAATGCAATTAGATCAAATTGAAGTTGAAGATCAAAAACCAGTTTTAGTTTGTGTTATGGATCAAAAGTATCTAAAAAATTATTATGGATTAGTTGATCTATTAAGAGATAATAATATAAACGCTGAAGTTTTTTTGAACACTAAAAAAAACTTAG
>CABXRX010000005.1 GCA_902514745.1 uncultured Pelagibacteraceae bacterium
ATCTACAGTAATAAAGGCTCTTCAGACCTTTCTTCCAGGCATCAAAATGAATTTTATGTAATTCTTTTTTATGAACGTCTGCTGGTAAAAATAAGTTTACCGATTGAGCTTGTGAAATGAATGGAGTTCTATCACCACTCAACTCAATGATCCATTTTTGATTTAATTCAAATGCAGTTTTAAAAACATCTTTTTCTAAGTCAGTTAAAAAATCTAAATGAGATATAGAACCTTGGTTAGTTGTAATACTTGACCAAGTTTCATCATCATTTTTACCATGACTTTCTAATATTTCTTCCAGATATCTATTTCTTACATTAAATGAACCAGATAAAGTTTTATGTGTATAGCTATTGGCTGCAATTGGCTCTACTCCTGGTGATGCGCCACCACAAATAATTGATATTGAAGCAGTTGGAGCAATTGCTGTTTTGTTTGAAAATCTCTCTTGATAACCATACTCTGCAGCATCTGGACAAGCCCCTCTCTCTTCAGCTAAATCTTTTGAGGCTTTGTTAACTTGCTCATCGATTTGTTTAAATATTTTTTTATTCCAAGATTTAGCCATTACTGACTCAAGAGGAATTCTATTTTTTTGTAAAAAAGAATGAAAGCCCATTACACCCAATCCCACACTTCTTTCTCTTTCTGCTGAATATTTTGCATCTTTAAATTGATCAGGAGCTTTCTTAATGAAATCAGTTAGAACGTTATCTAAAAATCTCATGACATCACTAATCATGTCTGGATCATCTTTCCATTCATCATACTTTTCTAAATTTAATGAAGACAAACAACAAACTGCAGTTCTGTCTCTTCCTTCTTTATCAATTCCCGTAGGCAATGTTATTTCACTACATAGGTTTGATGTTTTAACAGTTAGGTTAGCTAACTTATGATGCTGTGGAATTAATCTATTCACAGTATCAATATAAATGATGTATGGTTCACCTGTTTCAATTCTTGCAGTCAACAATCTAATCCATAAATTTCTTGCAGAAATTGTTTGTTGAACAGTACCATCAGCAGGACTTTTTAATGCCCATTGCTCATCAGTTTCAACAGCTCTCATGAAAGCATCTGAAAGTAAAACACCGTGGTGTAAATTTAAAGCTTTTCTATTTGGATCTCCACCTGTAGGTCTTCTCATTTCAATGAACTCTTCAATTTCAGGATGATCAACGGGCAAATAGCAAGCTGCAGATCCTCTTCTCAAAGAACCTTGGCTAATTGCCATAGTTAGAGAATCCATAACTTTAATGAAAGGAATTATTCCAGATGTTTTTCCAACTTTACCAATTTTTTCACCGATGGATCTAAGGTTACCCCAGTAACTTCCAATACCTCCACCTTTTGCAGCCAACCAAACATTTTCGCTCCAAAGATCTAGAATACCTCCCAAGCTGTCTGATGCTTCATTTAAAAAACATGAAATAGGCAATCCTCTTTTGGTTCCACCATTTGATAAAACTGGTGTTGCTGGCATAAACCAAAGATTACTTATGTAATTATAAATCCTTTGTGCATGTAAATTATCATCAGCATAAGAGCTTGCAACACGGGCAAATAAATCTTGAAAAGATTCGTTATGACCCAAGTATCTATCTTTTAATGTAGCTTTACCAAAGTCTGTTAAGTTTGCATCTCTAGATCGATCGATCTTAATTATAATCCCTTTATCATTTTGAAATAGTTCTGTTTCATTACTTAAAGAAAAAAGATCAGGTCTATTTGCTTTTGATACTTCTTTAACTTCTGGGCTATATTCGGAGACAGCTTTCTTTAGGGCCTGTGATAGAATCTTATTCATAATTTGTACTATATTTTGTTATTGTGACGAAAACAACTACATGTTGTATGCGTTTAGTGTTAATATACTATATAAACAACTATTCAATAGAACATTTATAGAACGCGACAAAATAAATTTCAATAAAAAAATTCAAAAAAGGTTAAGTAATTAACAGATGAATCAAAAAATAAAAATAGATCCCTATGGTTTTAGAGAATATGACGCTCGCTGGTTGTATGAAAAAGACATCAGCAAGGATGGAATCACGAATCTTGGTAAAGGTTTGGGTACCCAAATAAAAATTCATACTCAGAAAAATAATCCAAGAGTAATAGTTGGACACGATTATAGATCTTACAGTGAAGAAATTAAAAGTGCGCTTAAAAAAGGTTTGATCTCAACAGGATGTCATATCGAAGATTTGGGGCTATCATTATCACCGATGGTTTATTTTGCACAATTTAATTTAGATGCAGATGCTGTTGCCATGGTCACAGCGAGTCATAATGAAAATGGTTGGACTGGTGTTAAAATGGGTATCAAAAAAGGTTTGACTCATGCGCCTGATGAAATGAGAGAATTAAAAGAGATCACTTTAAATGAAAAATTTTCAAATGGTGAAGGTAGAGAAAAACAAATAGAAAATTTTCAACAAGTTTATAAAGATGATTTAATAAACAGGAATAAGATTAATAAAAAATTAAAGGCTGTTGTTGCATGTGGAAATGGTACTGCTGGTGTATTTGCTCCCGATATATTAAGAGGTATAGGCTGTGAAGTTATTGAGCTTGATTGTAATTTAGATTGGACTTTTCCGAAATATAATCCAAATCCTGAAGATCTAGAAATGCTACATGCAATCGCAAAATCTGTTAAGGATAATAATGCAGACATAGGTTTTGGATTTGATGGTGATGGAGATAGAGTTGGTGTTATAGACAATGAAGGAAATGAAATATTTTCTGATAAAATTGGTTTATTAATTGCAAGAAACTTGTCTACTAAACATAAAAATTCTAAGTTTGTGGTAGATGTTAAATCAACAGGATTATACTCAAAAGATAGGATTTTGTTAGAAAATAATTGTGAAACTATTTATTGGAAGACAGGACACTCTCATATTAAAAGAAAAGTTAATACAGAAAAAGCACTGGCAGGTTTTGAAAAAAGTGGACATTTCTTTTTCAATCAACCTTTAGGTTATGGTTATGATGATGGAATTAATTCAGCAATTCATATCTGTCATTTACTAGACAATCAAAATAAAAAGATAAGTGAAATTATTAATGAGTTACCAAATACTTATCAAACACCAACTATGGCCCCTTTTTGTAAAGATGAAGAAAAATACCAAGTAGTTGAAGAATTAGTTAAACAAGTTGAAGAAATAAAAAATAATAAAACCAAAATTGATAATCAAATAATTACTGAAATATTAACAGTAAATGGTGTAAGATTTTCTTTTGAAGATGGTTCTTGGGGATTAATTAGAGCCTCTTCAAACAAACCATCATTAGTGATTGTAACTGAAAGTCCAACCTCAGATACCAGAAAGAAAAAAATCTTTGCTTTTATTGATGAATTACTTCAAAAGACAGGCAAAGTAGGTGAATACGATCAAAAAATTTAAATTATAAATCTAGTGTTTTTTTTATTGTCCTAAGGACTCTTTGGCCTCATCAACACTATAGTTCGTACCATATTGTTTGTTATAAGCTGCTACAGCATCGGCAAAACTATTGTAACCTAATCCACTAGCTACAGCTTCAAGATCAGTTGAAACACCAACAGTTGCAGCTAAAGCGATTGAATCAGCTACTGTCTGCAAATCTGTTCCTAAATCTTTAGCTATAGAGGCTGCCTCAAACGAACCAACTTGACTCAAAAGATCAACGCCTGCTGTAATATCACCCCAGTTAGAAGATGATCCATCAACATTTGCGCTTTGCCAATAATTGGCATAATCCTCCGCACTCATGTCTGTTCCATATTCCATGTTGACTAATTTTGTAAGATTTTCAAAATTTGCATTATTTCTGATAGAATTAATTGTTTCTTGATCAATAGAATTTCCTAATTCTGATATAATACTTTCAGCAGCAATTTTTGTATAATTATCCAAAGTTATAGAAAAATCTTGATTAAGCCAGTTATCCAAATTAAACCCTGAGCTTTCTTGAACTGATTTAGCTATATCATCTAAATTTTCATTAAGCTCATCATTTAAATTTAAGTTTTTAAGATCAATTAAATTTTCAAATTCGTTTCTTGCTAATTGAGCTTTCAAATCCTCGATATTATTTTTAGAAAGTTCAATAAGATTTCCAGCTTTATCTGCAAATTTATTACTGGGTAAGTCTCCCCTCCATGAATTAGCCCAATCTTCTTTATTCCAGTTTTCCATCAATTTTACATCTTGAAAAGACATTTTAATAAATGGTGTTTCATATCCTTGTTCTTCAATATTGTTTAATATTTTATTAATTTCAAAATTATTATTTGCTAAATTTAGAACTGATTTTTGTAATTTTATCTCTTTAAATTCATTTTGTTTTTTATTACTTAAAGATGATATAGTTAATGTTTCTTTTTGAGCATCTGTAAAAGAGTCAATAGAAATTTTTGAAAGATCATTCTTGTATTTTTTTACTATTATATTTTTTTCAACTTCTTTTAATATAGAATTATTGAAATCAACACTATCAATTACAATAAGCAATTCTTTTCTTTCACAACTATCTTTGCAGTTATCTAATATCTCTAATGAAGAATTAAAAATTTTATTTACCTCCTTATAGATAGTATTGTTTTCACCGCTAATTTTATTTAGATTATTAAGTGCTGTTTTTATTTTTTTTTTATTCTTTTTTAACTCCTTATTAAATTTTTTTTGAGAAATTCTCTGTTCAGATTTAAGCTCAATATTTTTTTTAAATGAACCATAATATTTTTTAAATTTACCAGACTCTTTTTTTAGTTTTTTTTCATCTGGTGTAAGTTTATTCTGAGATTTTACTCCTTGAGATAAAAAATCATACATATGCATGTATCTTGTAAGTGCTTCATCAAGGTTATCATTGAGAGTAAGCCCTACAGACTCTCTCATTGATTTTTTTGCCTGAGTTAAAGAATAAAGTGATTGAATTGACTTTTTACTACTTTTTTTAACATCTGGATAATTTGTATAATAATCTTCAATTGCTTTTTTTTCTTCTTTCAATTTATTATTATAAAAGACTTCGAAATAAGCCATGCCTTTCATCATGTTTTCTGGATATTTTTCTTGTAAATTCTTATTTTGAACAAAAATTTTATACATCTCTTGAGTTGCTTCTTTTGCAAGCATTTGAGGTGAAAAATTTAGATTCTTAAATAATTCATCTGGATATTTTAAAATATTTTTATATTTTCCAATAATCTCTAATTCATCTTTTCTAATAAAAGTTTGTGACAGATCTTTATCAAACTTATTAAAGTTAGTTTTTTTTATCTCAATTACGGGTTTATTTTCAGTTTTTTTATTTTCTTGAGAGTTATCTTTTAATAGTATTTTCTTTGCTTTTTTAAACTCTTCCTCGTTTAAGGCGCCATCTTTATATAGATTGTTTAATTTTGTTAACTTATCAACAATATCAGTTTTCCCTAAATTGGTTAAGGTTAACAAAAAAAAGATAATAATTAAAAATTTTATCATTAATAAATGAATAGTTTTTTTAAAAAAAAAATAAATAGTTAATAAACCTAAAATACAACTACTAAGTGTTCATTAAATTTGAGAGAATCACATAGAAAAGTATATGAGGTGATGGAGGGAGACTGAAATCACCTCTTTTTATTTTAGAGCTTTCCTTAACTTTTCTAATAATTTAAACAACAATCGTTTTGTATATTTTTTACCTTTAACTACCCAAACTGATAGTGGCCATGAAATATCTTTTTTAGTTCTTGCTATAACATGTATGTGTAACTGAGGAACAATATTACCAATTTTTTCCACATTAAGCTTAGAAGTTTTAAATAATCTTTTCATAATTTTACTTACATATACAATTTCTTTCATAAGCAAAATTTGATCTCTAGAATTAAGATCACTTATATCTATAATCTTATTTCTTTTAGGAATTAAAATAATCCATGGAAAATTAGAATTATCATGAAGTCTTACAGTACATAATTTAAGATCTAAAATATGATGAGAAGACTTTAAAAATTTCTTATCAATTTTAAAAGGCATATTTATAATTTTAAGTACTCGTAGAAAAACTTAGCAGCAACTATCAGTAAGAAAATACCAAAAAATTTACTTATTTTATTTTTATCTATCTTGTGAACAGTTCTTGCCCCAAGTCTTGCCATAATAGTTGTAATGGGAATAAAAATTAAAAAAGCTGGAATATTTAAAAATCCAATACTTAAAGGAAGATTTGTTTTTAAATAGCTTCCTGAGATTAAAAAACCTGTTGCACCAAATAATGCAATTAAAAAACCAATAGCTGCTGCACTACCAATTGCTTTATTAATTGAATAACCAAAGAATTTAAGAATTGGAACATTCATAATAGCTCCACCAATACCCATTATCGCTGAAATAAAACCAACGATAAATCCAAATAAAATTTTTAAATATAATTTCATTTCAGATATTATATTTTGTTCTTTTTCTTTTATTAAAAGCAAATAAATACCTAAAAATAAAATTACTATTGAAAAAAAGAGTACTAAAGATTTTGTTTTTAAAGTTGCTGCAAATATTGTTCCAATTATTACGCCTATAACTACAAATATACCATAATTTCTAACTATACTAAAATCTACCGCATCAAATTTATGATGAGTTAAAACAGATACTATTGATGTCGGGATTATAATTGCAAAAGAAGTTCCAACTGCTAGGTGCATAATATATTGCTGATCAATTCCAAGTTGACCAAAAATATAATAAAGAAATGGAACAGTAATTAAACCACCACCAATACCAAATAAACCAGCAACAAAGCCCACGGGAACTGCTGTGAGTACCATTAATAAAATTAAATAACTGTATTCGTTAGCTAGAATTGAATTAAGCAGATTGCCCTACTCTTGTGTCTATGTTGTTGTATTTGATCTTATCCATGATGTGATCAATTTTCTTAACATCAGCATCTCTAACACACATATTTTCACTTAAATACCTTTTCCAATAACTAGCACCTGTTTGTCCATGAAATAAACCAATAGTATGTCTCATTATTTGATTTAGTCTTGTACCCTTTTTTAATTCATCTTTAACGTAAGGAATTAATTGTTCTATCACATTCTGTCTGCTTAAAACTTCTTCAGTTCCATAAATTTCTTTTTCAATGTCTGCTAACATATAAGGCGTCTGATAAGCCGCTCTTCCAATCATGACACCATCTGTTTTTTGAAGATGTGGTTTTATTTGGTCAACAGATGTTATTCCACCATTGATAATTATCTCTTCATTTGGAAAGTCTTGCTTTAATTTATAAACATAATCATATTTTAAAGGAGGAATGTTTAAATTTTGTTTAGGAGTAAATTTTCCCAACATTGCTTTTCTAGCATGAATGATAAATGTTTTAACTCCTGTTGATTTTAAAGTTGTAATAAAATTATGAAGATTTTCATAATCTTCGACATTATCATATCCAATTCTAGTTTTTATGGTTACTGGTAAGTTTGTTGAGGCTTGCATTTTACTTAAACAATCTGCAACTAAATTTGGTTCTTTCATTAAACAGGCACCAAATTTACTTTTTTCAACTTTTCGACTTGGACAACCTAAATTTAAATTAATTTCATCATAACCAAAATCTTCACCTATTTTTGAAGCTTCTGATAAAAGTTTAGGAGAAGATCCACCTAATTGAAGAGCTACTGGTTTTTCATTGATATTAAATCCAAGTAATCTTTTTTTATCCCCTCTATTGATTGCTTCATCAACAATCATTTCAGTATAAAGAAGCGTATTTTTTGAAATCAGTCGTAAAAAGTAACGCTCGTGACGATCTGTGCAATCCATCATAGGAGCAACTGATACTTTCCTATTCATGGTTTAACTTTATATGATTTTGCTATGAGTTTGAAGCGTCTGAATCTTCTAAATTTACTTCTGCTTCTTGATTTTCTTGTTCTGAAACTTCATCTAATGATACTTCACCTTGATCATTCATTGTTTCTTCGTTAGCTGAAACATCTACATCTGGTTTAGCTGTTTCCGATAATTCTGCAAGATCTTCTTGAGATACTTGAATTTTTTCAGGAGTTTTTCTTGCTCTTTTAGATGGTAAAATTGGTGTTCCACTTTTTGAAATTTCACCTTTATACATATTTTCAAAATCATCACCTATTTCTTCGTCATCCTCAGCACCATCGTCTACTTGTTCAACATGTTTTCTAAGCTTGTAAACTGCGCTTTCTGTTAAATCTGAAACTTTAATTTTTTCTTCTGCAATTTCTCTTAAAGAAATAACTGTATTTTTATCATTATCTCTATCTAAAGTTGGCTCTATACCTGAATTTAATTGAGTAGCTCTTTCCTTAGCAACAAGCACTAATTCGTATGGGCTCTCTACTTTATCGATGCAATCTTCTACTGTGACTCTTGCCATGGGCGATTATTTATACCTCGAACTTAAGAAATGCAAGGATTTTTTAAATTATTACTGGATTAAGCTTTTTTCTAACTAGAAATAGAAGAATTAAAGAGATGAATATATAAGTGCCTGACACAACAGCTATATCCCCAACAGTAAAACCAATATCTATCAAAAATCCAAATAAAGCAGTTCCAAAGGCTGTAGCAAATACCATTAAAGCTGTGGTTAAAGCTTTAATTGAACCAAGATATTTAACTCCATACAATTCAGCCCAGGTTGACGATCCCAAAATATTAGCAAATCCATTAGATATTCCTACTAAACCTAAAAATACAAATGCTGTAATTGGAGTGTCAAAGAAAAACAGAACTATTACAGATAATAAAAGTGGAATATTCATATAAATCAATAATTTTCTACTTGTAAATTTATCAATTAAAAAACCTGATAAAAATAAAGTTAACACTGATAGAATTGAATAAGACATAAAAGACTGAGCTATAACATACGGTCCCCATCCTTTAGAAGTTTGAACAAAAGATTGAAAAACAGCAAAGCCAGTAAATATCCAAGGCATTGCTAACATGTTAGAGCTAATAATATAAAATCTATAATCTTTTATTACCTCTATTCTCTTCCATTGTTTAATTTCAACTTCTTTAATATTTTCATCGTTAGCTTCTCTTGAGTCTAAATTTAAATTTTTAATTAAAAGAAATGATGCAATAGGTAAAACTATTAAAACAGTTATAGAAAAAATAAGCCAAAGATTTTGCCAATCTATGATTGTTAACAAATAAACCATTAATACAGGCATAATGAATTCTGCAGATGATAGACCAAACCAACTGATACTTAAGGCTTTACCTCTGGTTCTCGTAAAGTATCTAGAAATAGTAGTTGATGCTGTATGAGACATCATTCCCTGACCTGAAAATCTCATTAAAAAAATTGCTACAAACAATAAAAAAACTGATGTTATTCTTGAAAAGAAAAAACAAGCAAAAGATAACAAAACAGTTACAAAAAAAGCAAATTTAAAAATATTTACATCATCAATTTTTTTTCCAACCCATATTAATAAAAGACTACTGCACAAAGTAGCAGAAGCATAAATTGAGCCAAATTGTCCATGGGTAATAGATAACGCTTCTCTAATACTGGAATTAAATAGACCAAGAAAATAACTCTGTCCAAAGCTAGAAAAAAATGTAAAAATAAATCCGAAAAGAATTACTTTAAACTTCAAACTATTAAACATAGGAAATAAAAATTATGTCTTGTAATGTTGCTTTCATAGGTCTTGGTGTCATGGGTTATCCAATGGCTGGTTATATATCAAAAGCTGGTCACAATGTAACTGTTTATAATAGAACAGCTGCTAAAGCTGATAAATGGATCACAGAATATAAAGGCTCAAAAGCTGATACACCTGCAAAAGCTGCTGAGGGTGCCGACTTTATTTTTACCTGTGTTGGAAATGATAATGATTTAAGAGAAGTTTCTCTTGGAGAAAACGGATTATTTAATACTGCAAAAGAAGGTTGTGTTTACATTGATAACTCTACAGTATCAGCTGAGATTTCTAGAGAACTATATAAAGCTGCAAAAGATAAAGGTTTTGATTTTTTAGATGCGCCTATCTCAGGTGGTCAAGCAGGAGCTGAAGGTGGAATACTAACTGTAATGGTTGGTGGTGATGAAGATGTGTTTAATAAAGCTCAACCAGTTATTGATTGCTATAGTAGAAAAGTAAAATTAATTGGTGCTACTGGAAGTGGACAATTGACTAAGATGATGAACCAAATGTGTATAGCTGGAGCTGTTCAAGGTTTGTCAGAAGCTATTAACTTTGGAATTAATGCTGGATTAGATATGGATAAAGTAATGGAAACTATATCAAAAGGTGCTGCACAATCTTGGCAAATGGAAAATAGATATCGAACTATGACCGATGATAAGTTCGATTATGGTTTTGCTGTTGATTGGATGAGAAAAGATTTAGCAATAGTTATTGAAGAGGCTAAAAAAAATGGCTCTCCAGTTCCTATTACTGAATTAATCGATGGTTACTACGCAAAGGTTCAGGAAATGGGTGGAAACCGTTGGGATAGTTCAAGCTTAATTGCTCTATTAAAAAAGAAAAAATAATATTAGTGACTGATACCGTTCCTTATTACGAGGACTTTACTGAGATCAAAAAGAAAATTTGGTCAATGTTAACTAATGCGGTCAAAGATAGAAGTTCACCATTTAGAATACCAGTTTTTATTTGTGGAAATCAGTCTGAATTTGATGGTCGGATAGTTGTTCTTAGAAAAGCAGATGAAATAAATAATTTTGTTCAATATCACAGTGATATTAGATCAGATAAAATTGCAAAGTTAAAAGCCAACAAAAATGCAGCAATGTTATTCTATGACAAGGAAGAAAAAATACAGGTTAGACTTCAAGTAGAATGTACTGTTAATCACGAAAACGAAGTTACAAAAGAATCTTGGTCTAAAACACAACACATATCTAGAAAATGCTACTTGGTAGATAATGGACCTGGAACAGAGTCTGATATTCCAACTTCAGGATTAAAACCTGAGCTTGATAACTTTGATTACACAAAAGAACAAAGCGAAGAAGGTTATAAAAACTTTACTGTTATTCAGTGCAAAATAAAATCTATGGAGTGGCTTTATTTAGCAGCCAAAGGTCATCGTAGAGCAAGATTTGATTTAGTGGACAATAAAAATTATTGGTTAGTTCCGTAGATGATTACCGGATACATATTTACATCATTTTTAATAATTTTAGGATTAGTTGTAATGAAATTTGGTAGTATTCATGTTAAAAAATTTAAAGAAGGAAAAACAAAAATTAAATCAAAGTTAAGTGGGCAAATTTCTTTTTTAATTTTATTCGTAATAATAATTGGATTAATAATTTATTCAGTCAATGGTCTACTATTTAAGTAAATAAAATTATAAGTTAATTTCCCACATTGTAAGTACACCACGTCCTCTTTTTTTTAATTTTTTGAAGCTTTTTATGAGAATACCTTTTTCTCCAATCATAATTTTCTTTTGGAGCTTTACCACGTCCAACCTCAGCTGCCATTGCACATTTTAATTCCACTGGATTAAAAGGATTATCAGATGTTGGATCTAGAAAAACAGAATCTTTAAAATCTGGACAAGTATCGTCACCATGGTCATATAAAACCCCGAGTTTATATGAATCATCACCAACTGGTCCACCAATTACTGTTGAGCTTGATGTATGTCCATTAGAATTGCCTTTTGTGCATGGCCACGCAAAACCATTTACATGCAATATTTCATGCAATGTCATCATCATTCTTTTATTTGCGTTTGAAATGTATTTGCTTTGTAAAAAAATATATCCATGGTGAACACTTCCATGTCCTCCTTCACTGTGGTTAACATCTGCCCAAGCAAAATATAATTTATTAGGATCGTTAAATCCTTTTTGTGTTAAATAAGCGTCAGGATAGTTCATCCCATAAGGACCCTTATATTGCTTATTAAATCTAACAAATGAAATATCTAATTTACCATCTTCTCTCATATCATATCTAAATTTTTGTTTACCTTTTGTCATTTTTAAAACTTTTTCATTTGCTTCTAATAACTCTTTTTCCATTTGACCATTAATATCCCACTCATTATCTTTACTATCTTTGTTTAATATATATATAAAATGAACTTGTGGTTCGTTTGTAGTATCAGGCTGATCTTCAAAATATCTTCCTGACTTTCTATCATTCTCATCAATTTCTAAATTCATCTTGGTACTTGCAATTGGTCCATCAATATTTGTCCAAACAATTTTGTCATTAATTGCAAATAAAAAACAATCATTTTGTGTATATTTTTTTGCTTTCTTCATACACTTTGCGTAAGCTTTTTCATGAGCTTCATCATTAACTTCTTTTACAATTATAAATCCTGGAGCCCATCCTCCACCACTTGTAGATCCATAATAAATTAAATTTTGTTTCTTTTTTTCAGATTTCTTAAGTTGTTTTTTGTAATATTTCTCAAAATCATCCCAGTAATTAATACCACCTGATCCTGGAACTTTAATTTCTGCAAAAAGATTTGTTGATAAAAATAAAGAAAATAAAATTATTATTAATTGTTTCATATTCCTTTAATAATTATATTTGTACCTTCAGAATTATCGAGTCTTATTTTTTTTATTGGTTTGTACTCTTCAGAATTGTACCATTTTAGAGCTTTTTCATAACTTGGAAATTTAAGTATAATAATTCTAGGAAAACTAGTTTCACCATCAAATATTTGATAATCTCCGTTTCTTACCAAAAATTCTCCTTCAAATTTTTTTACTAGTGGAGTTACTTTTTCCACATACTCTTTGTAATTATCAGGATTTGTAACTTTTAATTGTGCTATCACATAACCAGCTGGCATATTTATCTCCAATATTATTTATTAATTTATCATTACGTTGCATCGTTCCAGAGCCAAGCAGCACCTCTAACTCCACTCGAGTCTCCATGAAAATTTTTTAATACTTTAGTTATTACTTTGTTTGAAAAAGTATACTTGGGTATTAAAGGAGGAATATTTTTATACAATCTATCTATATTTGACATCCCTCCTCCAAGAATAATAGCCTCTGGATCAAAAATACCTATCATCACTGCCATTAATCTTGCCATTCTATCTTCGTATAAATTTAATTCTAAATTAGCCCTAGGATCTCCATCTAAATCAAGTTGTACAATTTCTTCTGAGGAAAAATTTGTATTATTTTTTTGATTAAATACATCCTTAAATCCAATTCCTGACATAAATTGTTCTGAACATAAAGGTCTTCCGCAATTCATTGATGGACAATTTATCTTTGTTTCAAGTTCTTCTTTACTTGGGTAAGGAAGAGGCTGATGTCCCCAGTCGCCTGCAACTTGATTAGCACCTTCAATAATTTCTTTTTTATATGAAAGCGCTCCACCAAAACCTGTTCCAATTATTATTCCAAAAATAGATTGATAATCTTTTCCAGCTCCATCAACAGCTTCTGATAGAGTAAAACAATTAGCATCATTCATTAATTTTACGTTTCTATTAAGTGCTATTTCTAAATCTTTTTTAAATGGTTTGTCATTTAACCATAAAGAATTAGCATTGGTAATCAGTCCTGTTTCATGTGATGAGAACCCTGGTATTCCTATGCCAACAGTACATTTCTGATTGCCTATTTTATCAAATTCTTCTACTAATTTTTTTACCGTTTTTATTCCAGACAAATAATTTTTTTCATATGAGTATCTTTTTCTTTCTATTTGAAGTCCATTGCCATCTAAAAGGATTCCCTCAATTTTAGTACCTCCATAATCGATACCAATTTTGAATTTTTTATTCATCAATTAAAATACTGACTTAGAATATTTTTTCCAATTATCTTGATAACGTTTAGTATTATTTAAAATTGCTTTTTTTTCATCTTCAGTTACTTCTCTTATAACTTTTCCAGGAGAGCCCATCACGAGTGAGTTATCAGGTATTTCTTTATTTTCAGTTATCAAAGCTTTAGCTCCAATAATACAATTTTTACCTATTTTGGCTTTGTTGAGTATTACCGCTCCAATACCAATCAAACTATTATCTCCAATTGTACAACCATGAAGCATAACAAGATGACCAACGGTTACATCTTTTCCAACTTTTAAAGGACAACCTGGATCGGTATGCAAAACACTTCCATCTTGTATGTTTGACCCCTCACCTATATGAATATTTTCGATATCTCCTCGTAACACTGCATTAAACCAAATACTTGAGTTTTTTTCCAAAGTAACGTCCCCTATAATTGTTGCATTAGGTGCTACCCAATTTTCGCCAGAGTTTTGAGGTTTTTTATCTTTTAAATCGTAAAACATAATTTATATATTCTTATAGTATGCCTATTCAAACTCCAATATGTGATTTTGGTAAAAAAGCTTTACCTTTTGAATTAAAATCAACTGATAATAAAATTATTTCATTAAATGATGTTAAAGGAGAAAATGGTACTTTGATAATGTTTATATGTAATCATTGTCCTTACGTGAAAGCTGTTACAAAAGAAATAGTTGAAGATTGTAACCAATTAAAAAAAATTGGAGTTAGTTCAGTTGCAATATGTTCAAATGATTTTGTAAATTACCCAGAAGACTCATTTGATAATATGATTAAATTTTCAAATGATAACCAATTCAGTTTTCCTTATTTACACGATGATACACAAGAAATTGCTAAATCCTATGACGCTGTATGCACTCCAGATTTTTTTGGCTACAATAAAAATCTAGAACTGCAATACAGAGGTAGATTAAGAGAGCTTAAAAATTTTGTTCCAATAAAAGAGGGTGAAAGTGACTTGTTAAAATCTATGAGACAAATTGCTGAAACTGGTAATGGACCACAAGATCAAATTCCTAGTGCTGGCTGTGGTATAAAATGGAAATATGATTAATGTATTTAATCGTTACTAAATCTTTCCCACCAGAACTTGGCGGAATGCAAAGCTTAATGTGGGGGCTTGCAAGAGAACTTTCAAAAAGCTTTATGATTAAAGTTTTTGCTGATTATATTGAAAACCACAAATCTTTTGATGAAAAAGCTTCGTTTTCTATTGAAAGAGTCGGTGGACCTAAATTACTAAGAAAATATAGAAAGGCTTATCTTATCGATGAATTTATCAAAAATGGCAAAATACACGGAATTATTTCAGATCATTGGAAAAGTCTGGAACATTTGAAAACTAATAAAAAAAAATATTGTTTAATTCATGGTAAAGAAATTAATCACGCTAAAGGATCAGGTATTAATAATCGTTTATTAAAAGTTTTAAATAATGTTAAAAGAGTAATTGCCAATTCAAATTATACAAAAAATTTAGCAATAGAGCTTGGAGTAAATCAAGATAAGATTATTGTCATCAATCCAGGAATTGATCCAATAAAAGATCTTAATAAAAAATCGTTAGATAAAGTTGAAAGTTTACTTGCTGTTAAAACACCAAGATTAATTACAGTTTCAAGATTTGATAAGAGAAAAAATCACGAAAAGATAATAATGGCATTAAGAAACCTCAAACAGATTTACCCGGATATTGTTTACATTTGTATTGGTTATGGTGAAGAAGAGGAAAATATTAAAAACTTAGTTAAAGAATTAGATTTAGAAGGTCAGGTAATGTTCTTTAAAGACATTAGTGATGATTTAAAAAATTCTTTAATTGCAAAATCTAATATTTTTGTGATGCCATCTGTTATTCATAAATCTTCAGTTGAAGGTTTTGGGATAGCTTATACAGAAGCTGCTCAATATGGTATTCCATCTATTGGTGGTAAAGATGGTGGTGCGTCAGATGCAATTGTTCATGAAAAAACAGGTTTAATTTGTGATGGGAATAATTTGGATGAAATTTATTCATCAATTAATTCAATGTTAGAAAATAAAAAATATTTAGAATTTGGAAAAAATGCAAAAGATTATGTTACTAAGTTCTATTGGCCCAATATTGTTGAAAAGTATAAAGAAATTCTAAACTAAGATTGTTTATACTCCAATTATATTTATAGTAATTTATTAATGTCTAATAACAAATTAGCTATTTTTTTAATAATCATCTCTGTTTTTTTTGGGACTGTAATGCTTTCTTTTTTAAAGATAGCTCAAGAAGATGTTAATGTTTATGTGGCAGGATTTTTTAGATTTTTTTTAGGATTAGTAATTATCTTACCATACATAATTCAAAAAAAAGATATTGTGCTTAAAACAATTCATCTTAAACAACATTTTTTAAGAGCTATACTAGGTTTGCCTGCTATGCTTTTATACTTTTCTGCATTGGTATTACTTCCTATTGAAAAACTCACAGCTATCTCTTTTATTGTACCTTTGATTGTAACAATACTTGCGGTATTTTTTTTAGGAGAAAAAATTTACATTTATAGAACCTTGGCTTTAATACTTGGTTTTAGTGGTATGTTAGTAATTATTCGACCTGGTTACGTAGATATATCTATCGGAGTTTATATGGTTTTATTTTCAGCATTACTTTGGTCAATTAATATAATTATAACTAAAAAAATTTCTAAAGATGACAGTGCTATTACTATTCTAGCTTATCAATCTATTTTTATGAGCCTACTTAGCTTCTTTGTTGTTTTGTTTTTTTGGGAAATGCCTAGCTTAAAAACATTCATTTATCTTGTTTTAGCAGCTATGTGTGGGACAGTTTTACATTTAACACTAAACCATGCTTTCAAACTAGTCGATGTAAGTATGACTCAACCCTACTCTTTTTTAAATTTAGTTTTTGCTTCTATTATTGGTTATTTTGTATTTGATGAAATTCCAGATCTATATACTTGGATAGGTGCTCTGATAATATTTACTGGTGTACTGATTATTTCTTATAGAGAGATGAAATTAGACAAAGAAATAATTAGAAAAAGAGTAGACATAAAGTCTTAATTTTTTTTAGAAAACGTTTTGTAAATTTGCCAACCAACAATTAAAATTGTAGTTGCCAGAATACAAGCTGTGAGAGTTCTGTCCCACAAAAAAGTCCAAGAACCATCGCTTAATAATAATGATCTTCTTAAATTTTCTTCCATTAATCCACCTAGTACAAAAGCTAAAATAAGTGGTGGCATTGGAAAATCATACAAACGCATAAAAGTTGCAATTACAGCAATTCCAATCATTAAATAGATATCGAAATTATTAAATGACATTACATAAATTCCAGTAATTGAAAAAAATAAAATTAAGGGAATTAAATAATTTTTAGGAACTGCTAAAATTCTGGCTATATAAGGAATTAAAGGTAAGTTAAGAATAAGTAAAATTACCATTCCTATATACATTGACATAATAACTGACCAAAATATTTCAGGATTTGTCATATAAAGTCTTGGCCCTGGTTGAATACCAAAACCTAAAAGTGCTCCTAACATCACGGCAGTAGTTCCGCTTCCAGGAATACCTAAAGTTAACAATGGAACAAAAGCACCTGAACATGCTGCATTATTAGCTGTTTCAGGCGCAGCTAATCCATGTACACTACCCTTACCGAACTTCTCTTTTTCTTCATCTTTAACTAAATTTCTTTCCATACCATAAGCTAAAAAGGAGGCAATAGTAGCTCCAGCTCCAGGTAAAACTCCAATTATAAAACCAATTATTGAAGTTCGAGGAATAGTTTTTAACATTTTAGCTCTTTCCTCTTTATTAATTCTAATTGAACCAAGTTCAGTTAGCGAAACTTGTTTGGCAGCAGCTGTTGGATCGTTTCTTTTTAAAATGATAGTCAACGCCTCACTCATTGCAAAAGTTGCCATTACAACAAGAACAAAACTTATTCCATCTGTCAAATTCATGTTATTAAAAGTAAATCTTGTAATATCAGATAAACTATCTTGACCAACTGAAGCTAGCATCAAACCAAGCACCACCATCATCATTGCTTTAATAAATTGGCCTTTAGATGAAAAAGCGGCAATTGCCGTTAAACCTAAAATCATCAATGCAAAATAATCAGGAGATCTAAATGATAAACTTACTTTTGATAAACTCGGAGCCATAAATAATAAATAAATAGCAGCAAGTGTTCCTCCTGCAAAAGAACTCCAAGCAGCAATTGCTAAAGCTTTTCCTGCTTTGCCTTGCTGAGCCATTGGATAACCATCAAATGAAGTTGCAACAGTTCCAGGAACTCCTGGAGCATTTAATAATATTGAAGAAGTAGAACCTCCAAAGACAGCACCATAATAAACTCCAGCCATTAAAATTAGTCCAGTGGCTGGATCAAAACCATAAGTAATAGGTATCATCAAAGCAATAGCTGTCATTGGTCCAAGACCAGGAAGCATTCCAATAATTGTTCCAAAGAAACACCCAATCATAACCATGAATATATTTTGGAAAGTAAGGGCTGTAGTTAAACCAATTAAAATTCCTTCTATCATCCCATTACACCTAACATTTTAAGAAATGGATCTCTTAAATAGATATCAAGAACCCCATGTAATAAGTACATAAAAGCTGCAACAAATGGAAAAGAAAGCATGAACATTAAAAGCCATCTTCTCTCTCCTAAAAAATAATATGACGCTATTAAAAATATTGAAGTAGTTAAAAAATATCCAACTTTTAAAATCGTAGCTCCATAAATAATTGCAATTAAAACTAAAATTGCTGTTTTTTTATATTCTAAAGTTTTATGTTCAACTTTAATTGTATTTGGATCTGGTAAAATAAGTTTTAATCCTGAAAAAAATAAACCTGCATAGCCTAAATAAATTGGAAATGTTCTAGCATTAAATGGGGCATTTTCATCAAATGCAAAAACTTGGATCTGATATGCTGTGTATAAATAGAATGCTGAAAATATAAAAAAGAGCAGTGATATAATTTTTGTAGTATTTATATTCACTGCTCTAATTTTTAAATAATCCTAAAGATTATATAACTCCTAATTTTTTCATAAGAGCTGTCATTTCATCTGTTTGTTTTTCTAAGAAAGAAACAAATTTATCACCTGGATTGTAAATGTTAACCCAAGCATTTCTTGCTCTAACAGTTTCCCATTCAGAAGTTTTTTGTACATCGCCTAGCATTTTTGCAATTACGTTTTTATCAGCACTGCTCATACCTGGAGGGCCAAAAAATCCTCTCCAGTTAACGAATTGTACATCGTAGCCTTGTTCTTTTAGAGTAGGTGCATTTGGAGCATCAGAAACTCTTGAAGGAGCAGTAATACCAATAATAGTTACTTGGTCTCTTGCACCCATAAGTTCACCTAAACCTGTAGAGATAATTTGAGTCTCTCCAGATAAAAGTCCAGCTAACGCTTTTCCACCCGCATCATAAGGAATATAAGCTACATCATTTGGATTAGCACCAGCAGCCTGGAAAGCTAAAGCACCAATTAAATGGTCCATACTTCCTCTTACTGATCCACCTGCCATTTTAATAGAACTTGGATCCTTTTTATACGCATCAACAACATCTTTAAAGTTTTTGTAAGGTGAATTTTTTGCTACAGCGATTGCACCATAATCACCAATCACACCAGCGATCGGCACAACATCTTTATATGATAAAGTTCCACTTCCACTTACGTAACCTTTGTGTCTTGTAATTGATCTTAAAACTAGTGGTGTAGATTGTACTAAAACTGTATTTGCAGGTTTAGTGTTAATCATAAAAGCTAATGCTTTTCCACCACCACCACCTGACATATTTTCAAATGATGCACTTTTTAACATTCCAGCTTTTGTTAAAGCTTCTCCAGTACCTCTAGCAGTTCCATCCCAACCACCACCAGCTCCACCACCAATTACGAAGTGCAATTTATCAATTGCAATTGAACTAGTTGTTGTTGCTGAGAATAATAAGATTGCTGAGAATAATACCGAAACTATTCTTTTTAAGTTTGTCATTATTTTTCCCTCTCTAATTTAAAAACCAAAGTTAATTACACTCTAAATATTTATGCAACTTATAATTTGTCGCTCAACCTGTAATTGATTCATTTTTTCATGATAATGACTCTCATATTTGCTTATTAATAAATTTAATTTAAAAAAATAAATTCACTTTTCTCACTAACTTCTTTTCTGTTAATTTTTTTCAAAGTGATGATAGAAGAAACGATAATGAGTGAGTCTAAGATTTCTTTTTATTATTCAAGTTTAAAACAACTTTTCTCTAAAAAGTTTATTTCGGTAATTTTGATTTCAATTCCTAGTGCAGTTGTTGCTGATTATTTTAATATTCCATTAGCCTGGATGCTAGGACCAATGATTATCACATCTATTGCTGCTTTAGTTGGTTTAAAAGTTATTATGCCCAAAATAGCTTTAAGTTCAATTTTGATTATCCTTGGGCTACATATAGGTAATTACATTGATCAAAACCTGTTTAACCAAATGATAAATTGGATTTGGACTTCGATAATAATGTTAATTTATATAATCATCTGCATCTTAATTGTATCTAAGTATCTACAAAAATATTCAGGCTATGGTGAAAAGGCTTCAATATTCTCTGCAGCACCAGGTGCTTTAGGGCCATTAATGATTTTAGCAGAAAACGAAAAAACTGATTTATCACAAGTTGCAACATCACATCTAATTAGATTAATTATTATCATTACAGTTATTCCATTTATTATTGTTAACAATACTGGTTCAGAATCATTACTAGTAGATGATTTTAATTACAAGGGACAAAATCATCTAAATTTAATTTTACTTATCATTGCTTCTCTATTTTTTATTTTAGTCTTTGACAAAATTAGAATTCCTGCTGCTTTATTATCGGGAACATTGTTTGCAAGTGGATTTTTACAAATTACTGATATTGCTTCTTATAAATTGCCTGATGCATCAATTAACTTTTGTCTATTAATACTTGGTGCTTCTGTTGGCTGTAGATTTGCAGAGAAAACAATTAAAGAAATTGCCAATAATTCATTACATAGCATTGTTGCCACTACTATATTAGTGTTATTAGGTTTGCTTGCAGCATATCTTGCGACATTTTTTGTTGATACAAATATTCTAACATTAATATTATCTTTTAGCCCTGGCGGAATCTATGAAGTAGCAGTTATAGCAATTGCTTTTGATCTAGATCCAGACTTTGTAGCATTTCATCATATAATAAGATTACTCTTTATACTTTTTACCGTTCCTATATTTTTAAGGATATTAGAAAAATTTAAGAAATAGTTTCAGATAATCTTTCAAAAACTTTTTCAGCTGAAAGTTTAGATAATTCTGTAGCTTGTATAGATTTAAAGTTTTCTCTTTCAATACTAACTTTGAATGGTGTTGTATGAGAACCAAATAAAGCAATTCCTTTTGCTCCCAAATGAGCTGTCATATGAGCAGGTCCAGTATCGTTTGCAATAACAAAAGAACTCTCTTTAATTAATCCTGCTAGTTGAGAAATATCTAAAGCTTTACCGTTATCTAAAATACATAAAGCATTAATACTCGATGAGTCTTTAATTTCATTTGGCCCAGGTGCAATAACTACTTTATATTGATCTTTAATTTTATCATTAATTATAGAAATTAAATCATTATAATAAGGCCATTTCTTAGAAGTTAAATGAGGTGAACAAAAAGGAAAAAGAATAATATATTTTTCTAATTGATAATAATTTTTTATCTGAGATATATCTGATGAACACCATGAAAAATCAGGGCTCAAAGTGTGGCTTGTATTTAATCCAGAGCTTTTTAATTGATGATCAAATCTAGACAAAACCGAGTCTTTATCAAAATCTTCTTTCGTAGTTCCTTCAGGTAAGGTGGTTTCTGTTGAACACCAAGCATCTTTATTTGCTTTAGGAAATAATATTTTTTTGTAAAATGCTGTTCTGCTAGAGTTTTGGAGGTCATAAACTTTAGAAAATTTATACTTTTTAATCGTTCTCATTAATGAATATAAATAAATCAGATTAAATCTTGATAATCGCTTATCTAAAATAACATTTGAAATATGTGGGTTTTTTTTAAATAAATCAAAATAGGGTTTGGTCGTTAATAGATGAATTTCATGATCTTTATGTTGCTCAGAAATGTCTTGAATTGCACCACAAGCCTGAGCTATATCACCTAATGAACCATGTTTAATGATTAAAATATTAGACATATTTATAACAACTTAACATACTATTAAATTTTATGAATAAAATTCTGGTTGAAGTATCTGTTGGAGAGCTTTTAGATAAAATATCAATTTTAGAAATTAAAAAAGAAAAAATTAAAGACACTGAAAAGCTTAAATTTATAAATGATGAGTACGAAGTTTTAAAAATTGAGCTTGAGAAAAATATAAAAATAGATGAAAAATTAGCAAAATTTTTTACAGCTCTAAAAAATGTAAATTCAAAACTGTGGATCATTGAAGATGATAAAAGAAAATGTGAAAAAGATTCAGATTTTGGAGAGAATTTTATAAGACTGTCTAGAGATGTGCATTTTTTCAATGATACTAGAGCTAAAATAAAGTTAGATATAAATAATCACACTGGATCAAAAATTAGAGAAATTAAAGAATATACTAACTATTAATAATTCTCGGAAACCAATCTTCACGCATTAAGTCACCAGATTTTAAATTAATTCCATCAAATGGTGGAGATGTTGATCCTCCTCTATTAATGTACCTAACATCATTCCCAATAAATCTCATTGAGAATGCTCTTCTAGATTTTGAAGTTTTGTTGCCAGTTGAGCTGTGTACAATCTTAAAATTAAATAATACTGCATCGCCTATATTTAATTCAGGTATTAAAATATTATTTTTAAAATCATCTAAATCAGGTAAATCCATAAAAGAACTATCATCTTGATACCAAGACTGATTGTTTGACCATTTTGTTGGTCTAATTAACTTTGGCCATCTATGAGAGCCTAAAATTAATTTTAGATTATTTTCTTTATTTACTTGATCTAATGGTATCCAAAAACTTCCAGTATCATTACCATCAACACAATAATATGGCATATCTTGGTGCCAAGGTGTTTCTTTATTTGTACCTGGCTCTTTAATAAAAATATGTTCATGAAAAATTTGAACTGATTTTGAATTTGTTGCTTCAGCAACCATGCTTGCTCCAGGAGAATTAAATATACAATCTTTAAATTCTTTTATTCGCTCCCAATTACAATAGTCTTCAAAAAATCTTCCTTGATTTTTACTTGCATTTTCTCTTCCATGTTTGCTTGGATTATCTAAAACTTTTTGAAATCCTTTTTTTAAAGGTTCTACCCAATCTTTAAAAATATCTTTAACAATTATAACACCATCATTTTGGTATTTTTTGATTTGTTCTTTAGATAGAAACATCTTTATTGTTGAAAACTATATTTTTTTTCTAAGTATTTTATGATGTTGTGTATAATAAAAGTCATGAACAAGTAAATACCGCCTGCAACGATAAATACTTCTATTGGCTTAAAAGTTGTTGAGATTATATATTTTGCAACACCAGTTAAATCCATTAAAGTTACCGTGCTTGCTAGTGAAGTTCCCTTCATCATTAATATTATTTCATTTCCGTAAGCCGGTAATGATTGTCTTATGGCGATTGGAATTTGAATTTTATAGAATATTATTTTATTTGATATTCCGAGGCTTTTTCCTGCTTCAATAATGCCAGGTTTTATTGTTTGGAATGCTGATCTCAATATCTCTGATGTATAGGCACCTGTATTCAAAGTGAATGCTATAATTGCGCACCAATAAGGTTCTTTCAAAATAACCCACAAAAATGTTGATCTTAAGTATTCAATTTGCCCTAAACCAAAATAAATAATAAATATTTGAACCAATAAAGGTGTCCCTCTAAACACATAAGAATAGCCATACGCAAATTTATTAATAAACATATTTTTATTTAATCTTAAAATTGCAAACGACAATCCGATGAATAAACCAAAAAATAAAGAGGCTGATAAAAGTTTTAAAGTAACAACAGTTGCACCTAATAATTTAGGAAAGCTAGAGAACATTAATTCAAAATCCATTAATACCCCCTACTATATCTTGCTTCTAATCGATTAATTAATTTCATGCTTAAATATGTTAACAATAAATATAAAACGGCAGCAAATGAGTAAAAGAATAATGGATCTCTAGTAGATCCTGCTGCGATATAGGATTGTCTCATAATTTCAACCAATCCAGTAACTGAAATTAACGATGTATCTTTTAGAGTTATTTGCCAAACATTGCTCAAGTTTGGAATAGCGAGTCTTAACATTTGAGGTAAAATTATCTTATAAAATTGGGCAAATTTACTTACTCCTAAAACTTTAGCAGCTTCAAACTGTCCTTTATCTATGGATTGAATTGCCCCACGAAAAACTTCTGTTGAGTACGCTCCAGAAATTATTCCGATTGCCATTGAGCCAGTTATAAAAGCATTTATTTCTATA
Organism: uncultured Pelagibacteraceae bacterium; assembly: GCA_902514745.1. Lineage (GTDB taxonomy): Bacteria > Pseudomonadota > Alphaproteobacteria > Pelagibacterales > Pelagibacteraceae > Pelagibacter. Next base: position 24,383 of record CABXRX010000005.1, read on the forward strand.
TACTCAAAATATCCAAATATAGAAGCAACATACATAATTGCTCCACTTCCACCAAAAAAGAAAAGATAAATTACTAAAAGCTCAGGTACACCACGAATAACTGTTGTATAAAAATTTCCAATTAAATTTAATGATTTATATTTTGATAATTTAAGTGGTGTAAAGATTAAGGCAAAAATAAAACCTACCAACATTGCTGTAACAGATACAGCTACTGTCATTAGGGTTGCATAAAATAATTCATCACCCCATCCTGTTTTGCCAAAAGCGAGAAGTTCCATATAGACTGGCGACTATATATTATAGTCGCCAAATCTGAAATTAATTACATAGAAGCGTCGAAACCAAAGTGTTTAATAGCAAGTTTGCTAATAATTCCTTTTTTTCTGGCTTTATCAATTGCTTTGTTGAAATCTTTTAGAAGTTTAGCGTCTCTTTTACCTATCGCATCATCTCCGCCTTGTCTAATTCCAACACCTACACCATTACCAAATGCACCACCTGAAAAAGTTGGTCCAACTAGCACAACTGGTTTACCTGATTTGTCAGCATAATCTGTAAATGCAACTGCTGCAGCTAGAGCAACATCACATCTTCCAGATGTTAAATCTAAATTAACTTCATCTTGAGTTTTGTAAGTTCTAACATTTACACTTCCAACATCACCAGATTCTAAAAAGTTTTGGTGAATTGTTCCAGTTTGAGTACAAACAGTTTTTCCAGCAAGAGCACCTGTTAAAGTTTTAAGAGCTTTTTTAACATCAGATCCACCAAGAGTTAAATTAACACCTTCTGGAGTATCCATTCCTTCTAAGCTAGAACCTTTCATTACAGCAAGTGAAGCTACTTCATCTGCATAACCTTGAGAAAAAGTAATAGTTTTTTGTCTTTCAGCTGTGATTGACATACCAGCCATTATCGCGTCGAACTTTCTCATCAACAAAGCGGGTATCATTCCATCCCAATCTTGCTCAACAATAGTACACTCATGTTTCATGATTGCACAAAGTTCATTAGCTAATTCAACCTCAAAACCAATAAGATTACCTGATGCATCTTTTGAATTCCATGGAGGATAAGCACCTTCAGTTCCAATTTTTATTTTATCAGCGTATACATTTCCGATAACTAATAAAGAAGCTAGAACTGTTAAAATTGTTTTTTTGAATATATTCATTATTTTCTCCTTTAATTTGGATCAAGTATTTCACAAAATTAATAATTAAAAAAGAAAAATTAATGATTTATTGACGAAGAAAAATTCCAGGAACAATCAAAACTAGGTATGTAAACTCTAGATAATTTAGTATTTCCAAAATGATGATTAAATACGTTTAGCCAATTATCAACTTGTTTAGGTTTTTTATCCTGGCTACCAACTTGGGCAGTAATTACTCCTTTGGGTTTTAAAATCCTTATCATTGAGTCCATATTTTTTGCTGCTAGATCTATACAAAATTGATCATCATTGAGATCAACAAAAATATGGTCATAAGAGTCATCCTCTACAGTTTTAATACTTTCAAATGCATCTCCCCATACACATTTTACTGAATTTTTTTCTGTTGCTTTTTTTCCAATATCTCCAAGGTGTTTGTTGCATACATCGACAACTTCAGGATCGAGTTCATACCAATCAATAAAATTAAAATTTTTTGAAATACATTCTCTAGCAACTCCACCATCACCACCACCAATAATAGCTGCTCTTTCATTATTTTTATTTAAATTAAGACCAGCTCCTACAAAAGTAGAACTGTATAAATGCTCGTCAGTAGCAGCAACTTGTATTTCTCCATCAATGAATAATGATTTACCAAATTGTTCTAATTCTAAAATTTCTATGTGTTGACCAACTTTAGAATTAAAATCTTCAAGCACATCATTTACCACATAAGATTTTTGTAATCCTGGTGAACTATAAATGTCATGATAAAGAGATTTTGTATCTCTATTAAATTCTTTTTTTACAATTCTTTTATGAGCAAATTCTTTTTTTATTATGTCGATTGCAATTGATGGATTCACTTTTCCGCATGTAAAAAAGTCAAAACTAATAATTCCTTTTTCAGGAAATGTATGAAAACTAATATGGCTTTCCGCTAATAAAGCTAAAATTGTAAATCCTTGAGGTTCGAATTTATATTTTGATATATTAAGAATTGTTACTTTTGCAGCTTTTGCAATATCATGAATTACTTTTTCATATAAAGAAGGATCATATTCTTTAGTGGTTCCAATAATGTCTAGAGTTATATGCTCCCCAACTTTAGTCATTGATTATCCTCTTTTATAATTTTTAGCTTTGGATAAAACTTTTTTCATTTCTTTTAAAGATAGAATTTTTGGCTTACCCAATTTAAGGCTCGTTATATACTGAAGCGATATATTTTCAACCTCTTCAGCTAATTCAAATGCTTTTGATAAATTTTCTTCAAATGCAATCTGTCCGTGATTAGCAATTAAGCAAGCTTTTCTCCCTTTTAAAGCTATTAAAATATTTTTAGACAATTCTCTTGTCCCATAAGTTGCATATTTTGCACATTTAATATCGTGACCTCCTGCCATAGCAACCATGTAATGGAAAGAAGGAATACTTCTCTTATGAGTAGAAACTGCCGTAGCACTTGTTGAATGAGCGTGAACAATTGCTTTAGCTTCTTTTTTTTTTCTATAAATATCTTGATGAAATTTCCATTCTGATGACGGAACACCTTTTGTTTGATCAAATTTTCCATCTATTGAGACAAAAACAATGTCTTTATAATTAAGAGAAGAATATTTTTTGCCTGATGGGGTAATTAAAAATCCATCCTTATATCTTATTGATATGTTGCCTGATCTAAGCGCAGACAACTTTCTGCTGTTTAGCATTTTTGAATATTTGATTATTTCAGCCTTAATTTTCCTCATTAAAAACAACTTGATTTTAATTTAATTTAAGATCAGACTACATAAATATTAAAATGGCTGATACAATAAAATATTTTCTAGAAGAAGGCAAAATGCCAAAGACTTGGTATAACATTGCTGCAGATTTACCAAAACCAATGGAGCCTCCTCTTCATCCAGGAACATTAAAACCAATTGGACCAGATGATTTAGCTCCTTTGTTTCCAATGGCTTTAATTGGCCAAGAAGTTTCTCAAGATAGAGAAATAGAAATACCTGGGCCCGTTAGAGAAATTTACAGACAATGGAGACCATCACCATTATACAGAGCAAGAAAATTAGAAAAACATTTAGATACTCCAGCAAAAATTTATTACAAATACGAAGGTGTTAGTCCTTCTGGTAGTCACAAACCAAACACTGCAGTTGCTCAAGCTTTTTATAATAAAGAAGAAGGCACAAAAAAAATAACTACAGAAACAGGTGCGGGACAATGGGGAACGTCACTTGCGTTTGCATGTAAATTGTTTGGAATTGAGCTAGATGTTTATATGGTAAAAGTTAGTTTTGAACAAAAACCGTATAGAAAATTAGTAATGCAAACTTATGGTGCAAGATGTGTTGCAAGTCCATCAAGCGAAACAGATAGTGGTAAAGCAATTTTAGCAAAGGATCCTAATAATACAGGAAGTTTAGGAATAGCAATTTCTGAAGCTGTTGAAATGGCAGCTAAAAATCCTGATACAAAATATGCTTTAGGGAGTGTGTTAAATCATGTTCTAATGCATCAAACAATCGTAGGTAACGAAGCTTTGCTTCAAATGGAAATGGCTGACGATTATCCTGATATTTTAGTTGGTTGTACTGGTGGTGGAAGTAATTTTTCAGGATTAGTTAATCCTTTTTTAGGAAAAAATTTTAGAGAAGGAAAAAAAACAAGAGTAATAGCATGTGAACCAAAATCATGTCCAACATTAACAGAAGGTAAATTTGTTTATGATTTTGGCGATACGGGTAAATTAACACCTTTAGTAAAAATGCATACTTTAGGATCTCAATTTATTCCACCAGCAACACATTCAGGTGGATTAAGATATCATGGTATGGCTCCACTTGTCAGTCACTTAAAAGAAATTAATGCAATCGAAGCAAAAGCATATGGTCAAAAAGAATGTTTTGAAGCTGGTGTGAATTTTGCAAGAACAGAGGGAATTGTTCCAGCACCTGAAGCGACACATGCTGTTAAGGGTGCTATAGATGCTGCTTTAGAGTGTAAAAAAAATGGAGAGTCTAAAACAATATTATTTAATTTATGTGGTCATGGTCATTTTGATATGAAAGCATATGGAGATTACTTCGAAGGAAGCTTAGCAGAAGATAAATTTGACAAAGGAAGTATGGATAAAGCTTTAGAAGATCTTCCAAAAATTGCTTAATTAATAGTTTGAGTTTAATAAATCCATTTAAAGCATTAAGACCAATAAAAAAACTTGCTCATATAATTTCAACGCCTAATCCTAGATATTTTAATAGTTTAAAACCCTATCCAAAATTTGGTTTTTTAAAAATTTTGACTAGTAAAAACCTAATAAAATCAAAAAAATATTTTGAAAATATGAAGAATAAAAAATTCATAACTAAAGAAAGTAAAGATTGTTATTATATTTACAAAATCTCTAACAAAAAACATCAACAGATTGGAATACTGGGTAAAGTAAATTTAAATAAGTATGACAATAAAAATATTTTAGGTCATGAAGAAACTTTTAGAAATAGAGTTTCTGAAAGAAAGAAACAATTATTAAATATTTCAACACAGGTAGGTCCAATTTATACAGCTTATAAGAAAAACAAACACCTACAAAATTTCTTAACTAAAATTGTAAAATCAAAACCAATTTATTCATTTAAATCTTTAGATAAATTTAATCACCAAGTATGGATTGTTGATAATGAAAAAAATTTGAAAACTTTAAAAATTTTTATTAAAAAAATTAATAAAATATACATTTGTGATGGTCATCATAGAATTCAAGGTATGATTAAAAGTAATAAAAAAATATCACCCATGATTATTGCTTTTCCTCATAATCAAATAAAAATTTTAGATTATAATAGAGTGTTAAAAAGTAAGTTAAGTAACGAAAAAATTATTAATATTATTAGTAAAAATTTTAAAATTAAAAAAATTAAAAAAAACTCCAAAATTCTTAAAAAAGGTTATTTGGAAATGTATATGAGCAATCAATGGTATTCTCTCAAATATATAAAAAATAATAATCAATTAGATGTAACTATTCTTCATGAAAATATTATTAGTAAAATTAAAGCTAATAGAATTGAATTTATTTCAGGGATAAATAGTTCAAATTTTCTAAAAAAATTAGTAAATTCAAAAAAATTTAATATTGCTTTTAAGCTTAGTCCCACAAATATTTCAAATGTTATGAAGATTGCAGATAAAAAAAAATTTATGCCACCAAAATCAACCTGGTTTCATCCAAAACCTTTGGATGGGTTAGTTTGTTCTGAATTATAACACAAATTTCATTTTTCCAATTTTTTGACCCGTAGAATTTGTTACTTCACTAGATTTAATATTTGCTAATTCACTTTCATCTATAATATTTAATTCAGAAATCAATCCTGCTATTGCCGTCTCAGCTGCCCTTGCTGCTCCATCTAAAATTTTAACTACTAATGCAGATTTTATTTCGGGTATTAGTGCCAAAAATACTCCTTCAGCACCATTTTTAAAAAATATTTTTTTTTTAGAAAATTTTGTTAATTTACAATTAACACTATTTGTACCTCCAGTTATTTCAGGAAAATTTACACATGAGTTAAAAATTTTTTTTGCTATATCTGTATTTTCATTTAATGATTTGCTATCCGTTAATCGAGACGCTGCTAATGCAAATTTTTTTAAAGGCATTAAGGGATTAGGAAGAGTACAACCATCAATTCCAATATTTTTTATTTTAAAGTCTGATAAAATTTCAATTAATTGAATTAAATCTTTTTGTAGTGGATGAGATATTTCATTATAATTTTCTAAAGTTAAGTTTTTATGCTTACATACTGCTAGATGCCCACAATGTTTCCCAGAACAATTATGATAGATTCTTCTTTTGTTTTGATTTTCTAATTTTACTTTAAATTTATCCTCTAAATTCCAAGGCCAATCATGTCCACATGAGAGGTTTTCTTCGTTAATATCAATTTTTTTTAACCAACTAGAAATAATTTCTTGATGAAACTTTTCGGCATGATGTGATGCTGTAGTAATCGCTATTTGTTCTTCAGTAAGATTCATAGAATCTGCTATGCCATCTTTATAAAGATTTAAAGTTTGAATTGGTTTTAGTGCTGATCTTGGATATATATTTAAGTCTGAGTTTCCCCATTCTTTTAAAATATTTCCTGATGAATTAATTAATACTGCAACACCTTGATGAAAACTTTCAACTTCACTTCCTCTTGTAACTTCAACCATTCTTACAGATTCCATATATTTACCTATTAAATAATTTTTTTAAACTTTCATTGGATGCTTCAGAAATCCCTTTTTCTGTAATTAAACCAGTCACATATTTTGCTGGCGTAACATCAAATGCTAAATTCATTGCTTTACTTTTTTTGGGATAAATTAAAACTTTTTTGATTTCATTATTTTCATCAATTCCTTCAACATGAGATAATTCCTCTGAATTTCTCTCTTCAATTGGTATTTCTCTCGAATCTTTTATATTCCAATCTATTGTTGAGCTAGGCAGAGCAACATAAAAAGGAACATTATTATCATGAGCAGCTAATGCTTTCAAATAAGTTCCAATTTTATTGCAAACATCTCCGTTCGACAATGTTCTATCAGTTCCTACAATACAAATATCAACCTCACCTCTTTGCATTAAAATACCACCTGTGTTATCGGCGATAATTGTATTGGATATTTCTTCTTCATTTAATTCATATGAGGTTAAATTTGCACCTTGGTTTCTTGGTCTAGTTTCGTCCACCCAAACATGAACAGGAATTCCTTTTTTATGAGCATGATATATTGGTGAGGTTGCTGTACCCCAATTAATAGTTGCAAGCCAACCAGCATTACAGTGAGTTAAAATATTAACTGTATCTTTTTTTTTATTATAAATTTCCTCAATTATTCTTAATCCTTTAATACCAATATTTTCACAAAACTTTTCATCTTCATTACATAATTCTTTAGCTTCTTTTAAAGCAATATCTAAGATTTGATCACTATTAATTCCTGATAATTTGTTCATCATGCGGTCTACAGCCCATTTTAAATTTATTGCGGTAGGTCTTGACTGTATTAGCTCTTCTGCACTTTTTTTTATAAATTCACGATCTTTATTTTCTTGAACTGCTAGAGCTATTCCATAAGCAGCTGTTGCTCCAATTAATGGTGCACCTCTTACTTCCATTATTTTAATGGCATTTACTGCATCTTTAACTGTTTTAAGATCTTTAATGATAAATTTATGTGGAAGTTTTGTTTGATCAATTATCTTAACAATATTTTCCTCATACCATATAGTTCGATACTCTTTTCCTTCTATTCTCATATTAAAAAATTTGATCTAAATATTTAATTATTTCTTTTCTTTTGGGATCGCTTTCAGCAAAACATTTTGTTAAATGAATTCCATGATAGCCACCCAACATTGTATTTTTTTTACATTTTGTATCACTTGTATCTATAAATCTAACTGTTTCTACTTCAGATAAAAAAGAGAGTGTTTTTGTATTTTCATAAGGGTCTTTTTCATGAGCATAGACTAAAACTTTAGATAATTTATCTACTTTAATTAGTGACATTTTATAATTTCTCCAATTTATCCATCCTTTATGTGGGTTTTTCATTTTTGCAAATTTTCCAGATCTTGCAGGGCTAAATGCAATAACGCCTTTAATTTGATTTGGATACTTTGATTTTAAAACTAAAGACGACCAAGCACCAGCCGAATGTCCAACAAGTAAAATGTTTCTAAAACCTTTGTCTTTAAAATCATCAACTTTTAATTTTAAAACTTTCTTCTTGGTTGAAACTTCGCTCTTATCAACTAAAAATATACCATTTTTATCTTTTAGTTTTAGAACACTATCAACATCCTGATTATTTTTATCATATACACCCCAAAATTTATCCTCTTCACTCTGAGACCATCCCCTAACCCCAAAACATAATTTATAAACTTTTACAGTAAAATCTTTTATCTTAATTCCATCAAGTTCATAAATAACAGGTGGAACTTTTCTCCATTTTTTTTGACACTTGTCTATTGATCTTTCTTTGCCGCTTGATCCATGAGTATAAATAAGAATTATAGTTTTATCTTTGTTTAAATTTTCTTTAATTTGATAAGGATTTCCTTTGTTATCTATAAATGAGTTGAATTTAGATAATTTTTTTAAGTCCTTTTCGATTTTTTTATCAGCAAATGAAGTTGTACTTAGTAAAACAAATAGAATTATAATTAATATTTGTCTCATTTATTAAGAACTCTACCAGCCACTGTATTTAGTTTATCAATAGTTTTTTGAGTTCTTTTTTCGGGCGCTGTAATTATTGCTACATCTAAACAATTATTTGTTGGATCATTTGGGTCTATGTAATTTTCAAAATTGTCTATTAAATTTTTAATCATTACTTTTGCTTTTTCAGCATTTCCTAAAAGAACTTTTACTACTTGCTGCACATCAACATTTTCATGATCTGGATGCCAACAATCAAAATCTGTTACCATAGATACCGATGCATATCTAATTTCAGCTTCTCTTGCGAGCTTTGCTTCAGGCATATTGGTCATGCCAATAACATCTGCTTTCCAAGATCTATAAAGATTTGACTCAGCTAGTGTTGAAAATTGTGGACCTTCCATGACAACATAAGTACCATTTCTTTGATAATCTATATTTGATTTCTTTATAGCGTCTTCACATGCATTCATTAAACCATTTGATGTTGGATGAGCCATAGATACATGAGCAACTATTTCTTCATCAAAAAAGGTTTTTTTTCTTGCAAAAGTTCTGTCAATAAATTGGTTAACAATAACAAATTTTCCTGGCGGTAAATCCTCTTTGAGAGATCCTACTGCTGAGACAGACACGATATCTGTTACTCCTAATTGTTTGAGTGCATCAATATTTGCTCTAAAATTTATATTAGACGGTGAAATAAAATGACCCCTTCCATGTCTTGGTAAAAAGTAAACTTCTTTTTTATTGTAGTTTGTTTTTAAAATTTGATCTGAGGGTTTCCCCCATGGAGTATTTAGATCAATTAACTCTCTGTCTTTAAACTCTTCGACATCATAAAGACCACTTCCTCCAATTATTGCCAATTTATTAGTTGTCATCGTTAAAAATTTAATTATTTATACTTTTATATTTAACTATTATGAATTTAAAAGATTATATTAGATCTATCCCAGATTATCCAAAAAAAGGTATTTTATTTAGGGACATTACCACTTTAATTAAAAACGAAAACGCATTTGCTGAAACTATTGACCAAATAGTAGAAAGATCAAAAAAATACAACTTTACAAAAATTGCAGCAATAGAATCTCGTGGGTTTGTATTTGCTTCAGCAGTTTCCTACATTTTAAAAAAACCATTTATAATGCTTAGAAAAAAAAATAAATTACCTGCTGAGGTTCATTCAATTGATTTTGAACTTGAATATGGAACAGCGACAATAGAAATGCATAAAGATTCTATAGATGAAAATGATAATGTTTTAATTATAGATGATCTAATTGCGACTGGTGGTACTGCAGAAGCTGCTGCTAAACTCATTGAAATTTCAAAGGGAAAAGTTGCAGCCTTTGTATTTGTTATTAATTTATTTGACTTAGGTGGATCTGATAATCTAATTAAAAAAAATTATAAAATAGAAAATTTAATTGAGTTTCCTGGACACTAATCGAATTTAAAATCTTTTATATTTGTTGTCTCATATTTTTCAAATGGCATATGTATCCATGGTGAGTCCTCCAAAAAATCTACAGAATAATCTGGATTAAATTTAGATGTTGATTTATGCCACAATACAGCTGTTTTTATTTTTTCCTCTAAATAAAAACCATAAAAGTGTTCTAACCATTTTATACTCTTAATAAGAGTTTTTCCTGAGTCTGCCAAATCATCTACCAATAGTATATGAGAGCCTAAATTAGGGGTTGTTTTAGCCAGATCCCTTGAAAAAGTAAATTGTCCTTGTTGATTTTTAATATCATCACTAGTCCCATGATAAGATTCAACAGAAAGAATTGCTAAGGGCAAATTAAATAGTCTACTAAACACATCTCCGACTCTAAGACCTCCTTTAGCTATGCAAATTATTTGATTAAATTTACAATCATCATCATAAATTTTCTTAGCAAGTTGCTCTATCTTCTTATGATAGTCTTCCCATGTAATATAAATATCTTTCATAAAATTAAAAAATTTCAATCTCAAGTAGCTTAAATCTTATCTTATATTGCAAATATAAATTATTAGTACCCATAAAAACTTATCCACAGGCTTGTTATTGGTTTGAAATTAATTTTTATAATTATAGTTTAAGGTCATATGAGAATAGAAGAAGAATTAAAGCTAGATTATTCTGACGTATTATTTAGACCCAAAAGAAGCACCTTAAAAAGTCGTAAAGATGTAAATCTTTTAAGAACCTATAGATTTAAGTATAGCAAAAATGAATGGTCTGGAATTCCTATAATGGCAGCAAATATGGATGGTGTTGGTGAATTAAATATTGCAGAGAAATTAAACGAATATGGAATGATTACTTGTTTAACAAAACAACATGATGTTAAAAAAATTAAACAAAATAAAAATATAAAAAAGATTTATCCGAATATAGCGTTAAGTGTTGGAATTAAAAAAGAAGATTTTCAAAATTTAGATAAAGTTTTGAAAGAATTTAATTTTTTCAAATTCATTTGTATCGATGTTGCTAATGGCTACTCAGAACATTTTACAAATTTTGTTAAATCAGTAAGAGATAAATACCCTACAAAAACCATAATAGCTGGAAATGTTGTAACAGCTGATATGACACAAGAATTGGTTCTTAGTGGTGCAGATATTGTAAAAGTTGGGATAGGACCTGGAAGTGTTTGTACAACTAGAATTCAAACTGGCGTTGGATATCCACAATTGAGTGCAGTAATAGAATGTGCAGATGCGGCACACGGACTCGGAGCACATGTGATAGCTGACGGTGGATGTACTTGTCCAGGTGATGTTGCAAAAGGTTTTGGAGGAGGTGCAGACTTTGTAATGCTTGGGGGAATGTTAGCTGGACACGATGAAGGTAAAGGTAAATTAGTAAAAGTTAATGGTTCTAAATATATTGAATTTTATGGATCAAGTTCTGAAGTTGCGAATAAAAAACATTATGGTGGACTTGCAAATTACCGAAGTAGTGAAGGAAGAAAAGTACGAGTAAAATATAGAGGAAAAATAAACGATACGGTTTTAAATATTCTTGGCGGTGTCAGAAGTAGTTGCACTTATGTGGGAGCCCCATCATTAAAACAATTAAGCAAATGTACAACATTTGTCAGAGTTTCAAATCAATTTAACGATACTTTTCTAAAATAATATTTTTAAGTGGTAGCGGGAAGTGGGATCGAACCACTGACCTCAGGCTTATGAGTCCTGCGCTCTAACCAACTGAGCTACCCCGCCATATTTATAAATGACTTATAATATAATTCTTTATTGTTTCAATAAACTTTTTAGGCAGGGATTAATACTAAATTATAAAATAAACTGTTAAGGAACTAATTGCAGCAATAATAAAAAATGAAAAAATAATTCTTTTTTTAGTAGTTCTTTTTTTATCTAATCGAACCCTGTTAAGTAAAATATTTACATTAGTTGTTTTATAGTTATCTTCTTTTTGATCTTTATTTGAAGCAATATCAGAATTTAGTAAAGTTATTTCTTGTTCGTCTTTTTTCACATTATCATTTAAACAGTAATTGACTACAAATTCAAACTATTTAAAAAGTAACTATATATTCTTAAAGTTAAGATTTTTTAGAGGCTTTAGCAGTAATTCTACAGGGTATTTTTTCTTTTCAATTTCAATATAAAGACTTTTACCAACTAATTGTTCGTTGGAAAATTCAGAATTTATATAACCAAATGATAAATTTTTATTATAATTAAATGAGTAGTTTCCTGATGTTGTTTTTCCAATAATTTTATTTTCTAAATAAATTGGTTCTTCATGTAGTAAAAGTGGTTTTCCAGGAATATTATCTTTCAAAACAAACATGATAAATCTTCTGTCTAATTTTTGATCTCTTATTTTAAGCAATTTTTCTTTTCCTATAAAGTCAAATGGTTTTTTATAACTAATTGCAAAGTTTAAACTTGCTTGATATTGATTTTCCTCAGGAGAGATATCGTGTCCCCAATGTAAAAAACCACTTTCCATTCTCATTGTATCCATAGCGTGAGCACCACAATGAGTAAGTTTAAAATTTTTTCCAACTTCAATAATTAAATCATATATTTCTTTTCCATTTTCTCTTTTAATATAAAGCTCGTATCCAAGCTCACCCACATAAGATAATCTTTGCACCCAAACATTTATTGATTGTATTTTTATATTTTTACTTGTAGCAAATTTAAAATTTTCATTAGACAAATCTTCATTAGTAATTTTTGATAATAATTCTCTACTTTTTGGTCCAAAAATTCCTAAACAAATAAATTCATCTGTTACATCTTTAAATTGAAGATCATTAGATAGATGTTTAAGTATATGTGCTTTATCATGTGTTCTAACAGTTGCTGAACTTATTATTCTAAAATAATTTTTTTCAAGACAAACAACTGTTAAGTCAGTTTCAATTCCTGCTCCTTCATTGAGCATATGAGTATACGTACATTTTCCAATTTCATTTTTAATATTTGCTGTACACAACCTTTGTAATTCTTCGTAAGCTTTATCACCTTTAATTTCATATTTAGAAAATGGAGAAAGCTCAAATAAACCAACGTTTTCAATTGTATTTTTACATTCATGTTTAACCGATGGATACCAATTTTGATAATTAAAACTATATTCATATTCAGGGGTAGCATCACCTAATGCAAACCACATTGGTCTTTCGTATTCGCCTGACTGACCAAAACATGCTCCAGCTTTTTTTAATTCATTGTGATAAGGAAGTAATTTTTGATCTCTTGATGTATTATGTTGTTTATATGGCCAATGCATTCCATATAAGTCACCTAAAGTTTCTGTAACTCTATTCATTATAAATTTTTTTGAGGAATGGAATTGTTGAAATCTTTTTATATCTAAAGAATTTAGATCTTCATTCATATATCCATTAATCATCCATTCTGCTGTAACTCTACCCGCTCCTCCTGAACTTGCTATTCCAATGCTATTAAACCCACAGCACGTAAATAAATTTGTAACTTCAGAAGTTTCACCTAATAAATATTGTGTATCTGGTGTAAAAGACTCGGGTCCTGAAAAAAATTTTCTAATCCCTGCCTTTTCCAATATTGGTAGTCTTTTAAATGATTTTTCTAAATAAGGTTCAAAATGATCAAAATCATCAGGAAATTCTCCAAAAGAAAAATCATTTGGAACTATTCCTTTTTCTTTAAAAGCATTTTTTGCACCTGGCTCAAAAATACCAACTAGCATTTTGCCAGCATCTTCCTTTAGATAAAGACAATCATTATAATCCCTAAGTACTGGAAGATCTTTTGTTAGATCTTTTATAGGTTCAGTTATTATATAAAAATGCTCATTTGGATATAAAGGCACACTTACCCCTATATCTTCGCCAATTTGTCTGGACCACATTCCAGTTGCAAGCACTACATAATTACATTCTATTTTACCTTCTGATGTCTCTACGCCAATTATTCTATTATTTTTTATTAATATTTTAATAACAGGTGTTTTTTCAAATATTTGAACACCCTCCATTCTAGCAGCCCTAGCTAAAACATTAGTTACACCAACTGGATCTGCTTGGCCATCTTTTGGCATGTATACTCCACCTAAAATATCCTTATTATTGATTGCTGGATATAAATCTTTAACTTTTTGCTTGTCTAAAATTTCTACATCGACATCAAAAAGTTGTGCTGAAGTTGCCTGTCTTAATAATTCTTGAAGTCGTGCTTTTGAACTAGCAACTGTAATTGCACCATTTTGTTTTAAACCAGTTGAAAGTTCAGTTTTTTTTTCAAGTTCTTTATAAAGATTTAGAGAATATTTTCTCAACTTTGTAATGGTTGCTGTTGCTCCCAGTTGCCCAAGTAGACCCGCAGCATGCCAAGTAGTTCCAGATGTTAATTGATCTCTTTCAAGAAGTATTGTGTCTTTCCATCCATATTTTGCTAAATGATAAGCAACTGAACAACCAGCGACACCTCCACCAATAACAACAACTTTAGTGCTGCTTGGTAAAGTTTTTTTCATTTAATTAGATTTTGATTGCCTCTTCTGGTGCAACATAATCGTGCCCAAATACGTCTGCAACTGCTTTATAAGTCACATGACCTTTGTGAACATTTAATCCTGCTAAAAAGTTTTTGTCTTCACCTAAAGCTTTTTGATAACCTTTGTTAGCTAGTTTTACTAAATATGGAAGAGTTGCTTGATTTAATGCAAGTGTAGAGGTTCTTGGAACTCCACCAGGCATATTTGCTACACAATAATGAACCACATCATCAACTATATACGTTGGGTCCCCATGAGTTGTTGGCTTACTAGTTTCAACACATCCACCTTGATCAATAGCTACATCAACTATTACTGATCCACGTTTCATAGTTTTAATCATTTCTTTTGTTATTAATTTTGGTGCTTCTGCTCCAGGAATTAAAACTCCTCCAACTAATAGATCTGCTTTAGTGACTAATTTATTTAAATCTATTTTATCACTTTGCTCTGGGATTATTTTATCACCAAACATTTCAACAAGTTGTTTTAACCTTGTTTCAGACTTATCAACAATATAAACTTTTGCTTGCATGCCTGTTGCGATTATAGCTGCATTCTCTCCTACTACTCCACCTCCAAGAATTAATACATTTGCTGGCTCACCGCCTGGTGCTCCTCCTAATAATACTCCTCTACCTTTTTGATTTTTCTCTAAACAATGTGCGCCTGCTTGAACAGACATCCTACCAGCTACAGCACTCATAGGTGCTAGTAAAGGTAATCTACCATTGTCATCCGTTACAGTTTCATAGGCTATGCTAATACTTTTAGTTTTAATAAGTCCCTCTGTTAATTCTTTAGCCGCTGCTAAATGTAAATAAGTATAGACAATTTGGTTTTCTCTAATCATGTCTACTTCAACTTTTTGAGGTTCTTTAACTTTAACTATAATTTCTGCATCATTAAAAATATCTACTGCACTACTTGCTATTTTTGCACCAGCATTTTTGTATTGCTCATTTTCAAAACCAGCTTCAAATCCACCATTATTTTCAACAATTACCTCGTGACCTTCTGAAACTAATGTTTTAACACTGTCGGGCGTAAGTCCTATTCTATTTTCTTGAGGTTTAATTTCCTTAGGTACGCCTATCTTCATAAAGCTTCTTTCTTTATTATTGCTTATAAAAACTAATTAGTTTTTTTGGTTTTTTTGATAGTTAGTGATGCCTGTTCTTAGTTTATCAATAATTTCATCAATATGTTTTTCTTCACAGATGAATTGTGGAGCAATAATTAAACAATCACCTGTTGCTTTAAAGTTTACTCCTGCTTCATAACAAGCCTTAAAACATTCGTAACCTGCTTTACCTGGTTTAGTGTTTAATTTCATGTCTATACCACCCATCATTCCATATCCTCTTATATTATCCACAGACTCCAAATCTTGAAGTGAAAATAAACCTTTTTGGAAATATGGAGCTAAGTTTTTAGCTCTATTGAAAATATCGTCCTTTTCAAAAATATCTTGAACAGCTAAAGCAGCAGCTACTGCAACAGGAATTCCTGAATAAGTATATCCATGAAATAATTCAACTGCACCAGTTGGTGAAGCATCCATTACTGCATCATAAATATCATCATGACATGCAACAACACCCATTGGAACAACTCCATTAGTTGTAGCTTTTGCCATTGTCATAATATCTGGCGTTACACCAAACTCATGTGCTCCAAACTTAGAACCCGTTCTGCCCCAGCCAGTAATTACTTCATCAAAAATTAAAAGTATTCCATGTTTATCACAAATCTCTCTTAGCTTTTGCAGATATCCTTTTGGTGGAACTAAAGTGCCTGTTGATCCTGCAATTGGTTCCACGATACAAGCTGCAATATTTTCACCCCCAAAGTTTGCACAAATAGTTTCTAAATCATTTGCTAAATAATCACCAGTTTCTGGTTGACCACTTACAAATTTATGTTCTGGTAAATGAGTGTGTCTAATGTGTTGAACACCTGGCATTAAAATGCTGGCAAATGTTTTAACATTATTTACCATGCCGCCAACAGATACACAGCCAATATTCATTCCATGATATCCACGTTCTCTACCTACAAATCTAAATCTTTGTGCATCCCCTTTTGCTCTGTGATAAGCGACAGCAATTTTAATTGCAGTTTCAACTGCAGTTGATCCACAAATTGTAAAAAACATTTTATTTAAATCACCTGGAGTATGTTTTGAAATTTTTGAAGCTAACTCAAAAGAACCACCAAAACCTTGTTGGAAAGGTTGAGCATAGTCTAAAGTTTCTAGCTGTTTTGTAACTGCTTCTGTAATTTCTTTTCTTCCATGTCCTAATGGATTACAAAATAACCCTGAACTCGCATCAATTTGTGTTTTACCATGATGTGTTTTTAAATATACACCCTTCGCTTCAGTAATTAACCTTGGATTTGCTTTGAAATCTTTATTAGACGTAAAAGGCATCCAGTGTTCATTTAATGAATTTGGTACTGAAGTTCTATTTTCTGAGCTCATATAAGTTTCTCTCTATATATTATTTTAATTTTCTAATTTTAAATCTACGGCCTCTTTAGACTAAAATAAATACATTAAAAGAATAATATTGACACAACTATAGATTGTAAAGTTTGATACTTTTTTTGTTTTACATCCCTTTAAAATTGAATTTTAATAAGTCTAATTTAATTAAATTAACTAAGGGGAATAAATGAAAAAAATATTAAGTTTTATTCTTGGATCAATCGTTGCTCTTAACCTTTCTATTTCAGTTGCAAACTCTGCAGCTAAAGAAGTAAGAGTTGCATTCTTTCTAGAATGGCCAACGCCAAACCAAGAAGATAAAGTAAAAGGAATATATGAAAAAGCTCTGGGTGTTCCAGTAAAATGGACTAACTTTTCAAATGGTGGTGCTATGACTGACGCTATGTTAGCTGGTGACATTGATATTTCTTACTCACAAGGTTTAGTGCCTTTTATCAATGCTGTAAAATCTAATGCACCATTGAAACTTGTAGATA